>CAMCQD010000191.1 GCA_945876925.1 uncultured Dermatophilus sp. | reverse complement strand
GTCGGGGTCAGCGGCGTCGCCGCCTTCGGCACCGCCTTGCACGACCCGTCCGGCGCCACCGCGGCCGGCCAGGTGGGGGACCTCGAAGCCCTCGCCCGCGCCATCGAGACCGGCGACATGGCGGCCGCCCGCTCCGGCCTGGACGCCGTGGACACGCTGCAGTCCCGGATCCTCGACGTGCAGACCACCGTCGGCGCCCGGTCGGTCCGCCTCCAGGGCCTGGAAGACCTCAACGGACGCCAGGACGACGCCGCCAGGATCTCGCTGAGCAAGGTCGAGGACGCCGACTTCCTCCAGGCCGCGATGGACCTGTCCATCCAGTCGAACGCCTACCAGGCGGCGCTGTCCGCCTCCGCCAAGATCATCCAGCCCTCGCTGATGGACTTCCTGCGCTGAGCCCGGCCCCCGCGCCCCGGCGGCCGCGCCCTCAGCCGGATGCGGCCCGTGCCGATGGGAAGGTGGCACCTCGCCCCGGCCGGCGGCATCCGCCGGAACCCCCAGCCCGATCCCGGAGAACCACCTCATGACCGATGACCTCGCCAGTCCCGCCCAGCCGGACGCCGACCTCGTCGCGGGCATCGCCGCCATGATGAAGTCACTCGACGAGCCGGTTGCCACGGATAGCCAGCAGCGCCGGTTCCGGGTAGTCGTGGCCACCGACTGGTCGTCCGCCTCGGTCCCGTTCGCGGTGCTGCGGGGCTACTCGCAGATCATTCCCGCCGATGCCCCGGTCGACCTCGTGTTCGCGGTGCCGCACGAGGTGACCCAGGCCGACCTGGCCGCCGTCACCACGCTGTGCGAGGAACTCGGCGAGGACGCCCAGATCGCCGGGCTGGGGCTGGAGCACTTCCCCGGCGCCGCCGGCCACCACGCCTACGCCGCAGTCATCCCCAACGGCGACCCCGGTGCCGTGGTGATGGAGCTGGCCGCGTTCTTCTCCAGGCTGCACGAGCTCGCCCTCCTCGTGAGCGACCCCGGCAGGCTCGCTGCCCAGCCAGTGCCCGAGGATGGGTACAACGCCGGACTCGACCGCCGCCTGACCGCCTACCGGGAACTATCCGCAGCCGGGGCCTGAGCGCCCCGGCCCGGTGCACCATCGCACAGCGCACTGCACGGAAGCAGTGCCGGCCCTGAGGGGCCAGGACCAGGAAGGGAATCCGAGATGAGGTCATACCAGCACCTGCCAGCCGAGCAGCGCCGGCTCGCAGCCGAGATCGACGCCATCTTCGAACCGCTGCTCGGCGCCGTGAACGCCCCGGTCACCGGCATGCCGCCGGCCCCGGCCCGCAGTGCGCCTCACGCAGGCGAGGAGGTGATCCCGCGGCACTACCGCGTCGTCGTGGCGACCGACTGGACGGCCGCCACGGTGCCGTTCCTCGTGCTGCGGGCCTTCACCCGGATCCTGCCGCCGCACGCCCCGGTCGACCTGGTCTTCGCGGTGCCGCACATCCCTACCCGCCGGGACCTGGCCGCGGCCGCCCTGCTGCGCGACTCCCTCGAACCGGGCACCCGGCACGCCGGGATCACCATCGAATCCTTCGAGGACGCCTGCGGTAAGCACGCCTGCGCCTCGGTCGTCCCCACCGGAGACCCCGACATCCTGCTGCGCGACGTCGTCACCGCCATCACCGTGCTGCACGACCTGGCCCGGCTGACCGGTGACCGGCCGGCGTCCGGTGCCGGGCCCGTGCCCGCGGACGGCCCCAACCCCCGCCTGCGCCGCCGGCTGGACGCCTTCCTGGCCGCCGGCCAGGCCGGGCAGGCTGACCGGGCGCGCTAGCGATGCCGTCCTGGTGCAGCGCCGGATGAATGTGGTGCAGCAAACAAACGATACCCTTACCCGGAATAGTGTTCCGGCGTTTCCTGCGGGGAATCCCGCATCCGGACCGCGCCGGCATCACGGGCACGCTGCTGGCACCGGCGAGGTGACGGCCGGCGCGGACGACGGAGCATCGGCTTCAGCGCGAAAGGAATGGCATGGCGCTGCACACACTTGACCGGTCAGAGACGGTTTACGTCGCCGGGCACCGCGGCCTGGTCGGCTCGGCGATCTGGCGTTACCTGGCGTCGCAGGGCTTCACCAACCTGGTCGGGGCGACCAGTAAGGAACTCGACCTGCGCAACGAATCCGCGACCCGGGAATTCATCGAGCGGGTGCGCCCGGGCGTCATCATCGACGCGGCCGCCAGGGTCGGCGGGATCATGGCGAACAGCACGTACCCGGCCGAGTTCCTCAGCGACAACCTGCGGATCCAGCTGAATCTCATGGACAGCGCCGCCGCCGTGGGCGTGCCGCGATTCCTGTTCCTCGGGTCGAGTTGCATCTACCCCAAGCACGCCCCGCAGCCGATCACGGAGGATTCGCTGCTGACCGGTCCGCTGGAGGACACGAACATTGCCTACGCGATGGCCAAGATCTCCGGGATCGTCGCCATCCAGTCGCACCGCATGGAATACGGCCGCCAGTGGATCTCGGCCATGCCGACGAACCTGTACGGCCCCGGTGACAATTTCGACCTGCGCAACTCGCACGTGCTGCCCGCCCTCATCCGCCGCTTCCACGAGGCGAAGGAAGCCGGCGTGGATACCGTCACCATCTGGGGCACCGGCACCCCGCGCCGGGAATTCCTGCACGTGGACGACTTCGCCGCGGCCTGCCTGGTGCTGCTGGAGAACTACGACGACCCGATCCCGGTCAACGTGGGCACGGGGGAGGACGCCTCCATCGCCGAACTGGCCACGCTGGTCGCCGAGGTGGTCGGCTACACCGGCGAGATCGCCTACGACACCAGCAAGCCCGACGGCACCCCGCGCAAGCTGCTGGACGTCAGCCGGATGCGGACCACGGGCTGGAAGCCCGCGATCAGCCTGCGGGACGGCCTGGCCAGCACCTACGCGTGGTACCTGGAGAACCCGCCGGCTCACTGACACCCGCGCCCGCCACGCGCACGCCGGGCCCCGGGAACCCTGCTCGCAGCGTTCCCGGGGCCCGGCGTGGCATATCCGCCCGGACTGCTCAGTACCCGGACTTTCAGTACGGGATGACGACCCCGAGCGCTCCGTCGCCGTAGCCGTCGACGCTGAGCGTGAAATCGGCCCGCTTGCCCAGGCCGCGGATCATCTTGGCCGCGGTCACCGGGATGACCATTCCCGGCTGGAACACCTGCGCGAGCTTGATGTGATCCTCGGCGTCGCCGACATTGAACAGCGACGAGAAGATATTCATCACCTCGTAGAAGTTGTCGTACAGCGCGGCCGGCAGCTCGTCGTTCTCAATCGCGGTATCGGCCCCGGCCCGGGGCACCAGCCCCAGCGCCGCACCCGCCCGGGCCGCGAGCGGGAGGTCCGCCGCGACCAGGGCCTTCACCTCCCCAGCGGCATCCTCGTACAGCCCCACGCAGCAGGCCCGCCGCGCGGTGGGCACCACCGGCCGGTCCAGCGGGGACATCGGGACATCGCGGCCGAGCAAGCTCTCGAACAGATCCTTGATCGGTTTCGGATCGGGGATTTGCGTCGGCATGGCGATCAGCCGAAGACGGGGCTGAGCGCCTCGGAGAACATGTCGGGAGTAAACGGCTTGGCGATGAGGAACAGTGCGCCGGACTCGGCGGCCTGCTGACGCATCGCGTCCGAGCCCTCGGACGTGACGAACCCGAAGTTCACGTTATTGCCCTCGGCGCGCAGCGCCTGCAGGAACTCGATCCCGCTCATGTTGGGCATATTCCAGTCGGACAGGACCAGATCGGGGCCGACCTGCTTCACCGCGGCGAGGCCCTCGGCGCCGTCCTCGCATTCGGTGATCTCGGCGCTGTCGTATCCGGCCTGACGCAGGGTGCGGATGACGATCATGCGCATAGCGCGGCTGTCGTCTGCGACTACGACCTTCACGGTGACTCTCTTCCTACTGCGCGCTGGCAGTCACTGGTACCGGGGGCGGGGGAGAACCCCGGAAGCTGATGGGGAGGGGGCCGGCGGGCAGTGCCGGTTCGTCGCCTGCACGTGCCGTCGCCTGCGCTGGCGGTCAGCTGGGCTGGCGGTTCCACACGGAGACGAGCAGGGGACCGTCCGCGCAGATGAACGACTGGGAGAGCAGGCTCTGAGCGCCGACCACCCGCAGCGTGGGGCTCTCGCCCTGGGCCACGACCGGCAGCGACAGCGTGCTCGGCTCAGGCAGCAGCGACTTGATATTGCCGCCGACCATGTTCGTCATCTCGCCCACGGAATCGGTGACATCGCTCATGGAGATCTCGTCGGCGCTCATCATGAACATCGCCGCGCCCACCTCCCGGGCCGTCCCGATACCCATCTCGACTGAGATGAGGCAATCGCTGGCGCCGGTGACACCGACCGAGCCGGCAATCGCGGGTCCGGTGATGTCGAGCAGGCCCTCGACGGGCTCGATTTCCAGGCCGAGCATCGAGCTCCAGACCTCTTGGACGATCGCGGCGACATCGTCGCTCATCAGTTGCATACTCGGTCCTTCGTGGTTTCTCGGGCCCGGACCGCTCATCGCGGCCCGGTGCGGAACCGCCGACGCGGCCATCCGTGGCCTGAGCGAAAGCCGTTGCGTTTTCCAGGCCTTTGTGCGGACAGTGGCAATATCGGCTCTCCCGCAAAGGACTTGAGGGTTCAGCTCGACCCCGTAGTGCCCAGGAGGCGGGACGGGCAGCGGATTTACCGCCGCGAGGCGGAACGGGCGCGGGCTGCGCCGCACCGGGACGCACCCCCGCTCCTCCCGCCCGCCGGCCCTGACGCGGGCACCGCCGGGCCGCCCGCCTGCCGGCCCTGACGCGGGCACCGCCGGGCCGCCCGGAGGGG
>CAMCQD010000190.1 GCA_945876925.1 uncultured Dermatophilus sp. | reverse complement strand
GTCCCGGGCGGCGTACACCGCCGCGAGCATCCGCGCGGCGATGGCGGTGTACGGCTCCCCCCAGGACGGCCGGAACGGGTTGACCAGCAGCGGCCAGTTCACCGGCCGCAGCGGGGAGCCCGCGCCATGCCCGAACCGGCGTCCTTCGAAGGCGTTGGCGGCCTCGATGAGCCGCGGATCGGTGTAGACCGGCAGGTCGTGCGCGGCCGCGATGGGCAGCGCGGTTTCCTGGGCGCGTTCGAGCGGGCTGGCCACGATGAGCCCGATGGGCAGTGCCAGGCTGTCTTGCGCGACCAGCTCGGCCATCGCCCGCCCCCGTTCGGACAGGTGATACCCGGGCAGCCTCCCGTAGAGGATCCGTTCCGGGTTCTCGACTTCGCCGTGCCGCAGCAGATGCACGGTGGTCTCCGGTTCTGACCCGGTCATCGGCTCCTCCTGGCCAGGCCGGCCCCGCAAGGGGCGCAGGCCGCGCCGCTGTGCTGACATGCCGCTCATGCCCCGGCGGCAGCGGCGGCCGCGCGGGCCGCAGCCGGCATCGCCGCCACCACGTGCCCGACCGCCTCATCGTCGTGGGCGGCGCTCACGAACCACGTCTCGAAGGCCGAAGGCGGCAGGTGGACCCCGTCGGCGAGCAGGCTGTGGAAGAAGGCCCGGAAGGCTCCGGTGTCCTGGTCACGGGCCTCGTCGTAGCAGGTGACCGCCCCGTCGCGGAAGAAGATGCTGAACATGCTGCCCGCCCGCTGGATGCGGTGCGGCACCCCCGCGGCGGTCAGGGCCTCGCCGGCGGCCGCGCTGATCTGCCCGGCCACCACGGCGAGACGCTCGTACACCTCCGGCGTGCAGCCGCGCAGGGTAGCCAGCCCCGCAGCCGACGCGACCGGGTTACCCGAGAGGGTCCCCGCCTGGTAGACCGGGCCGTCGGGGGCGAGCATCGCCATGTGCTCCGCCTTCCCGCCGAACGCTGCCGCCGGGAAGCCACCACCCATGACCTTGCCGAAGGTGAACAGATCCGGGGCACCTGGCGGGTACGGCCCTTCCAGCCCGTACCAGCCCGCGGGGCCGCACCGGAAACCCGTCATCACCTCATCGCTGATGAGCAGCGCGCCATGCGCGGCAGTGATCGCCCGCAGCGCCGCGGTGAAGCCCGGCGCAGGCGGGACCACGCCCATATTGCCCGGGCAGGCCTCGGTGATGACCGCCGCGATCCGCTCCCCGTGCTCAGCGAACGCCGCCTCCAGCGCGGGCACGTCGTTGTAGGGCAGCACGAGGGTCTCCCCGGCGGCCGAGGCGGGCACGCCCGCCGAATCCGGCAGCGCGAAGGTGGCCACCCCGCTGCCGGCGTGCGCCAGCAGGGCATCGACATGCCCGTGGTAGCACCCGGCGAACTTGACCAGCGCCGGACGGCCGGTGATCCCGCGGGCCAGCCGGACCGCGCTCATGGTCGCCTCGGTGCCGCTGCTGACCAGCCGGACCTGCTCCACCGGTCCGACCCGGGAGACGATCTCCTCGGCCAGCGCGACCTCGTTCTCGCTCGGGGTGCCGAAGCTGAACCCGGCCCGGGCGGCGTTCTCCACGGCGGCCACCACCTCGGGGTGGGCATGCCCGAGGATCATCGGCCCCCAGGAGCCGACCAGGTCGGCGTAGCGGCGCCCGTCGGCGTCGAACAGCCAGGGGCCGCGCGCGCTGGCCATGAACCGGGGGGTGCCGGTGACCGCCCGGAAGGCGCGTACCGGCGAGTTCACCCCGCCCGGGATGACCGCCCGCGCGCGGTCAAGGAGACGTTGCGAGGCCGGGGCCTCCATCGGGTACGGCATGGGGCCCATCATGCCGTACCACCGCGGCAACGGCCCGGGAGCGTCCACCCGCCGGGGAGTCGCCCGGCCAGCCGCCCGGGAACGCCCCGGCCGGCACGGCTCAGCTGCCCGCGGAGCCGCCCGGGCAGGCGTCCTGCGCACGCCGGGCAGGCGAGGGCTCGCCGCCGCGGAGCACCTGCATGAGCCGGCCGAGCTCGAGCAGCTCCTCGCGGGTCAGCAGGTCGACCAGGCGGGCCCGCACGCTCTCCAGGTGGACGGGAGCCAGCGACCCGACCGCGGCCCGTCCCTCCGGGGTCAGCGACAGCAGCACGCCGCGCCCGTCCCGCTCCGAGCGCTGCCGGGCCACCCAGCCTCGCCGTTCCAGCCGGTTGGCCGCATGGGTGAGGCGGCTGCGCGACTGGGAAACCAGGTCAGCCAGCACGGACATCCGGATATCGCTGTCCGGCTCCTCGGAGAGCATCGCAAGGATCTCGTACTCCGACAGCGAAACCCCCTGCGGGAGCAGATCGGCGTCGAGGGCTGCCATGAGCTCGCTGCTGGCACGCAGGAAGGTACGCCACGCCAGCTGCTCGTCGTCATCGAGCCAGCGGGGCTGTTCCAGGCTAACCACCGTCCGATTATCACAAGGCGGGACCGCCGGTGGCGCGGCCTGCGGCCAGTCCGGCACGGCCCCGGGCACCTCCCCTCCGGGCCGGCGCTGGCGGTTCACGACCGGATTCATCAGCACGGGAACGCGGCTCAGCCGAGCAGCCGGGCCGCATGCGCGGCGTAATACGTGAGGATCGACCCGGCCCCGGCCCGGTGGATGCCGGTGAGCGATTCGAGCACCAGCCGGTCCCGGTCCACCCAGCCGCGCTCGGCGGCGGCCTCGATCATGGCGTACTCCCCGGAGACCTGGTAAGCCGCCACCGGCACGTTCACCGCCGCGGCCACCCGCGCCACCACATCCAGGTACGCCCCGGCCGGCTTGACCATGACGATGTCGGCACCCTCGGCGACATCCAGCTCCACCTCGACCAGCGCCTCGTCGAGATTGGCCGGATCCTGCTGATACGTCTTGCGGTCGCCGGTCAGCGTCGAGGCGACCGCCTCCCGGAACGGGCCGTAATACGCCGAGGCGTACTTGGCCGAGTAGGCGAGGATGACGACATCGGCGTGCCCGTCCGCGTCGAGGGCGTCCCGGATGACGCCGATCTGCCCGTCCATCATGCCGCTCGGGCCGACCACGTGCGCCCCGGCCCGGGCCTGCGCGACCGCCATCGCAGCGTACCGCTCCAGCGTGGCGTCATTGTCGACCACGGTACGCCCCCAGCGGTCGATGGACAGCACCCCGCAATGGCCGTGATCGGTGAACTCGTCCAGGCACAGATCGGACATGATGAGCACGTCGTCGCCGACCGCGTCGCGCACCCGGGCGATCGCCTCGTTGAGCACCCCGCCGGGATCGGTCGCCCCGCTGCCGGCGGCGTCCTTCACAGCCGGGACGCCGAAGATCATGACGCCGCCCAGTCCCAGGCCTGCGGCCAGGCGCGCCTCGCGCACGAGGGATTCCATCGAATGCTGCACCACGCCGGGCATGGACCCGACCGGGACCGGCCCGGTGGCCCCCTCACGGACGAACACCGGCAGGATGAGCCGGCCCGGGTCCAGCCGGGTCTGGGCGACGAGGCGGCGCATCGCCGCACTGGAGCGCAACCGCCTCGGGCGGCGCCGCAGTTCTCCCCGGGCCGGCCGGAACCGGCCGGTGACGTGCTCTGCCTGGTTCACGCTGATCTGCACCTGGCTCATCGATTCGCTCCTTCGGCCCCCGCCCAGTCGGTGACTGCCGCCCCCTGAGATACGAACCTACGCGCCGGGCCCCCGCGACGGCGAGACGACTGGCCGGGGCCGGGTGAATCCGCCTGGGCGGGCCCGGGACCGCCTGCCCGCTGGCGGGCTGCTCAGCGGCGCTGGCGGCGGCGCTCGCTGGGACGCAGCAGCGGCCGTCCCTCGGCCAGGGCGGCGGACTGCCGTTCCCGGCCGAAGGCGGCCAGCGCGTCGACCAGCGCGTCGACGCTGGCGACCGGGGCCACGATCGACACGTTCAGGCCCAGTTCCCGGGCGGTGCGCGCGGTGGCGTTGCCGATGCAGGCGACCACGGTGGAGGGGTGCGGCTTGCCCGCTATCCCGACGAGGTTGCGCACCGTGGAGGACGAGGTGAACAGCACCGCGTCGAAGTGGCCCTTCTTGATGGCGTCGCGGACCGGCGCCGGCGGAGGTGAGGCGCGCACGGTGCGGTACGCGGTCACGTCCTCGGGATCCCAGCCCAGATCGCGCAGCCCGGCCACGAGGGTCTCGGTGGCGATATCGGCCCGCGGGAGGAACACCCGGTTGATCGGGTCGAGTTCGGGGTCATAGGGCGGCCACTGGCCGACCAGTCCCCGGCTGCTGTGCTCGGTGGCGGGCACCAGATCGGACTCAACCCCCCACTGCCGCAGCGCCGCCGCGGTGATCCCGCCCACCGAGGCCACCTTGACCCCGGCCAGGGCACGCGAGTCCAGCCCCACCTCGGCCAGCCGCTCACGCACCGCGCGCACCGCGTTGACGCTGGTGAACGCCACCCACTGGTACCGCCCGCTGACCAGCCCGTTGATCGCGCGCCGGATCTGGTGGGGCGAGCGCGGCGGCTCCACCGAGATGGTCGGCACGACCTCGCCGATGGCACCGTACTCGGCCAGCCGGGACACCGTGCTGCCCGCCTGGTCCTTCGTGCGGGGCACCAGCACCCGCCAGGCGAACAGCGGCCGGGTCTCGAACCACTCCATGGCCGCCCGCCGCGCCACCGTCTCGGACACTACCGCGACGACCGGGCTGGTCAGCCCGGCGGTGCCGATGGTGGCCCCGGCGTCGGCCAGGGTGGAGGTGACGGTGCGCTGGCCCAGCGTCGTCGTCTTCTCGGTGAGGGAGACCAGGGCCCCCGGGTCCCGCCCGGCGCGCAGCAGCGAATCCAGCTTGGCGGCAACCTCCTCCCGGGTGCCCACGAG
>CAMCQD010000189.1 GCA_945876925.1 uncultured Dermatophilus sp. | reverse complement strand
AGCAGGCGTTCCAGCTCCAGGCGGTCCCCGGCGGGGCCGCGGGCGGTCAGCTCATTGCCGCGTGCGTACACGTCGAGCCGGGGGAAGGCCCGCTCGATGGCCCGCAGCAGCTCATCGTGCGGGCCGAGCAGGGCGAGCATGGGAATGTGGTCCGGGACGACGACGGTGAGCACATCAGCCGGGCTCGTGTGCTCACCGCCGGGCAGATCACCGTCACCTCGCAGGTGGGTTTTCAATGGTGTCATCTCGCGTCTCATCGTACGTGCCGCCCGCACCCCCCGGCGCACCCCAGCGCCGGGCGGCGCTGAGCACGGCCAGGGCGGCCGGGCCCGCGGTGGAGCTGCGCAGGACGTAACGGCCCATCCGGACCGGGCGCCCCCCGGCCGCGGTGAGCGCCTCGATCTCGCCCGGGGTGATCCCGCCCTCGGGACCGGTCACGACCCACGTCCCCGCGCCGCCGGGGGCTACGCCGCCGGGCCCCTCCGGGCCGGCGATGACCCCGGTGATGGACTCGGCGGCCTCCTCGTGCAGGATGAGCACCTCCCCTCCGCGCCCGCAGTGGGCCCGCACCGCCTGGGCGAGCTGCTTGCTGGTGTGCAGCGGCTCCACCTGCGGCGGGGCCGGGCGGCGGCTCTGCTTGGCGGCCGCGTCCGCGGTGGTGAGCCATTTGCGCCACGACTTCCCGGCCCGCTCGCCGCGCCAGGTCACCACGCACCGGGTGGCCGCCCAGGGGATGATCGCGTCGGCGCCGAGTTCGGTGGCGGCCTCCACGGCGGCCAGGTCGCGCCCGCCCTTGGCGAGGGCCTGCACGAGGGTAAGCGGCGGCCCGGGGTACCCGGCGGGCTCCAGCCCGGCGATCCGGGCTGTCAGCTCGCCCGGGCGCACCACGGTGACCTGGGCGCGGGCGAGCTGGTCGCTGCCGTCGGCGAGCAGCACCCACGCACCGGCCCGCTCCCGGCGCACATCGGCCGCATGGTGCCCCTCAGCTCCGGACAGGAGCACCTGTTCCCCGGGCCGGGCGGTGCGCAGGCTCCCGGGGGGCAGCCGGTACAGGGCGGCGCTCACCTGCCGCGGAACGCGTCCCGTAGCCGGCCGAACAATCCGCCGGCGTCCGCCTGGGCCAGGGTCGCCTCCGGGCGCTGCTCGCCGCGCAGCTCCGCCAGGCGGCGCAGCAGCTGCTCCTGCTCGGCGTCGATACCGGTGGGGGTGGCCACGATGATCTGGACCAGCAGGTCGCCCCTGCCCGAGCCGCGCAGATGAGTGACCCCGCCGCCCCGGATGGTGTGCACGTCCCCGCTCTGGGTGCCGGGGGCGACGTTGACGTCGACCAGCCCGTCGAAGGTCTCCAGCGGCAGCGAGGCACCCAGGGCGGCGGCGGTCATCGGCAGCTCGAGCTGGCAGTGCAGGTCGTCGCCGCGGCGCCGGAACACCGCGTGCGGGCGCACCGAGATCTCGACGTACAGGTCACCGGGCGGCCCGCCGCCGGGGCCGATCTCGCCCTCGCCAGTGAGCTGGATGCGGGTGCCGGTGTCCACCCCGGCGGGCACCTTGAGGTTGATGGTGCGCCGGGTGCGCACCCGCCCGTTGCCGGAGCATTCGAAGCACGGCCTGGTGATGACGGTGCCGTAGCCCTGGCAGGCGGTGCACGGGCGCGAGGTCATCACCTGGCCCAGGAAGGAGCGCTGCACCTGCTGTACCTCGCCGGCGCCGTGGCACGCCTCGCACATGGTCGGGGAGGTGCCGGCCTGGGTTCCCTCGCCGTGGCAGGTGCCGCATACCACGGCCGTGTCGACGACGATCTCCTGCTCGCCGCCGAACACCGCCATCGACAGCTCGATGTCCAGGCGCACCAGGGCATCCTGGCCGCGCTGCTTACGAGAACGCGGGCCGCGTCCCCCGGCGGCCGCGCCGCCGAAGAAGGCGTCCATGATGTCGCTGAACGAGAAGTTCGCCGAGAACCCGTCGGCCCCGCTGGCGTACGGGTCCGAGCCGGCGTCGAAGGCGCGTTTCTTGGCCGGGTCGGACAGCACGTCGTAGGCCTGGCTCACCTTCTTGAACTCGGCCTCGGCCTCCGGGCCGGGGTTGACGTCGGGGTGCAGCTTGCGCGCCTTACGCCGGTAGGCGCGCTTGATCTCCTCGACCGAGGCGTCGCGGGAGACCCCGAGGTCGGCGTAGTAGTCGTTCACCAGTGCGTCCTTCTGCGTCGGTCAGGCCGGCCAGTCACTGGGACCGGCCGCTCGTTCATGCTGAGCTGGGGAATCGCTGCCGGGGCGGGGCTGGGCACCGGGCGCCCCGGGCGGCCGGCCCGGCGCTGGCGCGCGCTCACCCGGACAGCAGCCGCGAGACATAGCGCGCCACGGCCCGCACCGACGCCATCGTCGCGGGGTAGTCCATGCGGGTCGGGCCGATGACCGCGATCCCTCCGAGCGTATCGTCGCCCGCCCCGTACCCGGTGCCGACCACGGAGGTGGCGGCCAGGCCCTCGTGGTGATTCTCCTGCCCGATGCTCACCCCGACCACGCCGCTGCGGGTGCCTTCGGCGAGCCCGCTGAACAGGCGCAGCAGCACCATGTGCTCTTCGAGCGCTTCTAGCACCGGGCCGATGGTGAAGCTGAAATCGGTGGCGAACCTGGCCAGGTTGGCGGTTCCGGCGAGCACGAGCCGCTCCTCGCTCTCCTCGGTCAGCGCCTCGTCCAGGGCGTGGATGACCGCGCGGGCCAGCTCGCGGTCCTCCGGCGGCAGCTCGTCCGGCAGGGCCTGGAGCGCGGCGGCGGCTGCGGTGAGCCGCTTCCCCACGGCGAGGGCGTTCAGCCGGTTGCGCAACCGGGTGACCTCGATGGCCGCGTCCCGGGTGACCGGGTCCAGCAGGCCGTCCTCACCGGGGACGTCGACGACGCGCTGCTCCACCCGCCCGGTGTCGAGGATGAGGATGACGATGAGCTTCGCCGGTGGCAGCGGCACCAGCTCGATGTGCCGCACCGATGAGCGGGTCAGCGACGGGTACTGCATGACGGCGACGTGGCGGGTCAGCGAGGCCAGCAGCCGCGCGGTGCGCTCGACCACGTCGTCGAGGTCGACGGCTCCCTCCAGGAAGCGGGTGATGGCGGTGCGCTGGGCGTTGCTCAGCGGGCGGATCTGCGCTAGCCGGTCCACGAACAGCCGGTAACCGGCATCGGTGGGGATGCGCCCCGCGCTGGTATGCGGGGCCACGATGAGCCCCTGCTCCTCCAGGGCGGCCATGTCATTACGCACGGTGGCTGCCGAGACGCCCAGGGCGTGCCGTTCGAGCAGCGATTTACTGCCCACCGGCTCGGAAGTGGCGACGTAGTCCTCGATGATCGCGGACAGCACGGCGAGGCGGCGGTCGACGTTCATGCCGGTGCCCTCCTGTCCCGTGTGGTAACCAGCTTGGCACTCTGCGGCACCGAGTGCCAACTCGCCGGGGCCCGCACACTACGATTCACTACGTGAACGCGCACCACGGCCGATACGGGGCAGACGTACTCGCGGGCGACTGGAAACGCCCGCCGCGCGGGCGCGCCGCCCCCGTCGCCGCCGAGCCCGGCCTCGTGGTCGAGGAGGTCGCCACCGGATGGGTAGGCGCAGTGGTGCGCGTGGAAAAGGCCGGCGGCATGCAGGTCGTGCACCTGGAGGACCGGCGCGGGCGCACCAAGGGGTTCCCGCTGGGACCGGGGTTCCTGCTCGACGGCGCCCCGGTGCGGCTCACCCCCCCGGCCGAGCGCCAGGCCGCCCGGATCGCCGCGGCCAAGGCGGCCCGCTCGCACACCGCCAGCGGATCGCGGGCCGTCGCCTCCGCCCCCGCCCGCGTGGCCCGCGGCTCGCGGATCCTCGTCGAGGGCCGCCACGACGCCGAGCTCGTCGAGAAGGTCTGGGGCGATGACCTGCGCGTCGAGGGGGTCGTGGTGGAGTACCTCGGCGGGATCGACGACCTGACCGGCGTCATCGAGCGGTTCCAGCCGGATGCGGACCGGCGGCTGGGCATCCTCGTCGACCACCTCGTCCCCGGCTCCAAGGAGACCCGGCTGGTCGAGGCCGCCCGGGCCCTGCCGCGCTGGTCGGCGCACGTGTGCATCGCCGGCCACCCGTTCGTGGACGTGTGGCAGTCGGTGAAACCGGCCCGGGTGGGCCTGAGCGCCTGGCCGGTGATCGAGCGCGGCACCTCGTGGAAGCACGGCGTCCTGTCCCGCCTGGGCCTGCCGCACGCCAGCCAGGCCGACGTCGCCCGCGGCTGGCAGGCGATCCTGGCCACGGTGCGCGACTACACCGATCTGGAGCCGGAGTTCCTCGGCCGGGTCGAGGAACTCATCGACTTCGTGACCGCGCCGCCCGGGCCTGCCCGATGACCGGCTCCGGGCGCCCCGAACGCGTCGCCACCGAGCTGGTCGCGGTCGTCATCGCGGTGCGCTCGGACGCCCCGCAGGTGCTCACCGTGGGCAGCCCCGGGGGCGTGGCGGCGCTGCCGGCGGGCGCGCTGCGCTCGGAGCATCGCTCCCTGCAAGCGGGGATGCGCGCCTGGGTGCAGCAGCTCACCGGGCACCAGCTGGGGTTCTGCGAGCAGCTGTACACCTTCGCCGACCGCGAGCGCCTGGGCGCGCATCAGCGGATCATCTCGGTGTCCTACCTCGCCCTGGCCGGGGCGGAGCCGGCCGGGACGACCCCGGTGCCCGGGGCGCACTGGCGCGGCCTGTACGAGTTCTTCCCGCTGGAGGACCGCCGCACCGACCCGGATGGCACCCGCGCGCAGCCAGTCCTCGCGGCCCTGGGCCAGTGGGCCGGTGCCGCCCCGGTCGTGCAGGCCGCCCGCGCCGGGCGGCTCGAGTCGCTGTACG
>CAMCQD010000188.1 GCA_945876925.1 uncultured Dermatophilus sp. | reverse complement strand
CCCTCGGACGGATCATAGAAACGTACAAGCAGGCTGAGGATCGTCGACTTCCCAGCACCCGTTGGTCCGACGAGAGCAAGGCTCTCACCAGGCGCGGCATCAAAAGAGACATCGTGCAGGGCAGCGGTCGTCAGCGATTGGCCGAGGACATCGTAGCGGAAGCCGACGCTCTCGAAGCGCACGTGCATCGGCCGCGCTGTGCCTGCTCGGTCGCCATTGATCCAGGTGCTCGCCGGTTCACCGGGGAGCACCTGGATCTCTCTGATCCGGTCTAACGCCCCCATGGCCGACCCGAGCGTGCCGATCGCCGAGAATATCTGCCCAAGAGGTGTTATGAGTAAGAACACGTACATCAGGAAGGACATCATATCGGCGACGGTCAGATTTCCGCTTGCGACCCGGTATCCGCCGATACCGATGACCATAAGAACTGCGGCTTGCAAGGCTAGCATCGACATGGGCTCGAAAGCGGAAGTTATCCGAGCCATGCGTATTCCTGCGTCACGGGCCTCTTGGGCTGTTTCGACCACGACCTCCTCCTCGCGTCTGGTTGCGTTACCAGCGCGAATGGTCCGTATGCCGGAGACGGCCCGATCAACTGCGGCGGTCATTTGACCGACGGTCGCCTGCAGTGAACTGCTCGCCCGGCGGATGGCGACAGCCATCGCTATTGTAACCAGCATGAAGGCCAGTGAAATGCTGACAGTGACGAAAAATAGGACGAAGTCGAGTAAGGCGAGAGCTACGATGGCCCCTGTCATCGTAGCGAGACCGCCAACGCCAGCAAGAATGCCCTGAGACAGTGCGAGTCGTGCAGCTGTTGTGTCGCTGGAAACGCGGGAGACGAGGTCGCCGGTCCTTCGCTGATCGAACTCGCGCATCGGCAGACGCAGGAGCGCTCGGATGAGCCTGCGACGAGAGTTGAAGACGATATTCTCCCCGAGACGGTGAAGTAGGTACTGCTGTGTGGCCCCCAGGAGGCCCGCTGTGAGCAGCAGGACGCAGACCGCAGTGCCGTTGCTCATCACCTTATCGTTGAATCCTGCGGAACCGGCATCGGCGACGATTCGGTTAACGAACAGCGGTAAGCCCAGTGATGCGATCGCTCCGAGCAAGCTGGCGATAATCGCAGCGACGAGACTCCATCGCGATCCTTGAAGCAGTTCCGCGATCTCCTTGAGTGCCGTCGATGGGCCAGTGCCATTTGCCATTGCGCCCCACCTGCTCTCGGGAGAAAACTAGTAAGCGATCGTTCATCGCTTGCGAAGTCGCCATTCGGCCTGCGATGAGTTGCGACCCTGGATTGCATTCTTTCCGGAATATTTTTCCGTCACGAAGGCAACTCCGTGCCGCAGGTCAGGGGAGGCGCCCATCGTGAGCGCTGTCGTCTGACTGTAGTAATCCAGATATGGCATGCTCGAGTTCGCGCCGGTTCGTTACTCCGAACTGCGTGTAGATTCTCCGGAGTCGCCGGTACATTGAGCGTTCCGAAGTATAGAGGCGATCGGCTATATCACGCACAGATAGCCCATTCTGCCGTAAGAGCCGTACGATTTCGGCATCCTCGGGGGCCAGTTCGGCAAAACTAACGGATCGTAGGAGTTTAGTCCTAGCCTCAGGTGACGACCTGGGCGCCGGGAGCCGCACCGCCACGATGGCGGGAGCAAGCGCTCCGAGGATCAGATCCCATGGCATTTGAAGATTTACCACATATGCTGCTCCAGCACTGATCGCGGTATGCGTTTGGAGACCTGTGCTGTCCCGGACAACTCCGATGAGTAACGCAAGAGGGTGCTCATCGGCCACGGCGCGTATTCCAGCTGCCTGGGCAGGCGTGAAAGCGGGCTCAAGTAGCACTGCGCCGGGTGTGTCTCCTGCCATGCTTTCCTCATTCGCGAACACCAAGTGCAAATCGTGTTCCCGCCATTGCTTAATGCTGGTCGCGAGTACGGGGTGCAGCGCTGGCGCGACGTGCACCGCGATCGGGCCCGCGCTGTTCTGGACAGTAGGGGACAACAGCTTCCTGTTCGGATTGCTGTGTTTCGCTCCCATCGTTGCTGGGCGCGATCCTGCGGACGCCCGGTGCCCGGACAAGGCTCACGAGCCGCCCGGGGTGCGGATGTCGCTGGCGGACATGAGGTGCATGAGCGCGACGTAGCCGTCTTCTAAGGTCGGTTCGGCAGGAGTCGCACCCGGAGGCGGGGAATCTGCCACGAGGCGATAGCGCATGCCGGTTCCGGCTGCCTGGGCGTTGACCACGGTACCGGCGCCGGACGGCGGCGTTCCGGGACTGCTGAGCAGGAAGGTGCGGCCCTGGGCGGCGTTTACCAGGCTCTCGGTAGTGCCGCTGTGGATCAGGCGGCCTTTCTTCAGCACGGCGACTTCTGGGCAGGTCTGGGCTACGTCGTCGAGAATGTGCGTGGAGAGGATGACGGTCCGTCCGGTTCCCAGCCCGGACAGCAGCGATCTGAATCGCATCCGCTCTTCTGGGTCCAGGCCCGCGGTGGGTTCATCGACGATGATGATCGCGGGGTCCCCGAGCAGCGCCTGGCCGATCCCGAGGCGGCGTTTCATGCCGCCCGAGTAGCCGCCGACCCGGCGATCGGCAACCTGTTCCAGGGATAGTTCCTCCAGTAGCCGGGAAACCTGGCGGGTACGCGCCCGCTTAGCCGTGATGCCTTTGAGTAGCGCGATATAGGAGAGGAATTCCCGTCCGGTCAGGTCCGGGTAGATATCGAGGTACTGGGGCAGGTAGCCGAGCTTGCGCTTGATTCCGGCTCGTCCGCTGGAAGTGGCGAGGTCAAGTCCGAGAACGTGCACGCTGCCGGAAGTGGGCTGCAGCACGCTCGTGAGTATCCGGATGAGCGTGGTCTTCCCCGCGCCATTAGCGCCGAGCAGCCCGACCATTCCCGGACCGGCGCGCAACGTAATGCCATCGAGGGCCTTCGTGTCACGGTGGTATGTTTTCGTGAGGTCACGGATGTCGATGCTCACTACGTAAGCCTTTCTGTGCTGCCTAGGAGGAATCAGGATGCCGGAACGGACCTGCAGCGCCACGATGAGGTGTAATAGGCCGCTATCGTCAGGATCGCGGTAAGGGTGAAAATCACGGCCAGGTTGACGATGGCGCTGCTGGTGGCTGTGTCTGGGCTGAGGAACTCCGGTTTGCCAAGACCTGCCCGCAGCCGCTCGGTCTGCCACCAGGCGGCTGCCGCGTAGTCCCCCAGCGGGGAAAAGACCGTGCCGACGGGGCTCGGAAGCGGGAACATCCACCGGTTGAACATGGTCATCCAGTACCAGCCCGCCACTGACAGCACCCGTGCCAGCGGTACCGGCATGAGCAGTCCGGCGAGTGCTGAGGCCACTGCGCCGAAAGCAGCCGCTGGCATGACGATCACCAGGAAAGCCGCTATCGCTGAGAGGACCAGCCCCGGGTCCGATTCCTTTACTGCGCTGAGCATCCCGGCCAGGAGCAGCACCATTGCCGGAGCTAGCAACATGGCTGATAGGCTCCCGGCCAGTCCGCCGAGCAGCCGGATAGCAGGCCGGGCCGGCAGGGCGCGGAGGGCCTCTTCCAATCCCAGCCTGTGAACGTGCATCAGCTTGCCAGTCATGGCAACGCACACCCCGATGAGCACGATCACGTTAATGAACAGCGCGAGATTAGCGATTCGCTGCGCTGGTGAAAGGACGGCCTGGTTACTCCCCGGCAGTAGGAGCGCGATAACTACGAACATGAGCAGCGGAACCACCGCTACCCAGGTAGCCCGTGAGCGCGCCGCCATGAGGAACTCCATTGCCGTGGCCGCTCGCAGGACCTGCCACGGCCCGGGGGCAGCAGCTGGGCCCGGACCGGACCTGCGCGTGCGGAGGCGATGCTCGCTCATGCCTGCACCCCTTTCAGGGCGAGCTCGCCGTCAGCGGCCATCCGGCAGGCCAGCGCCAGGGCGGCCGCTCCGAAAACGACAAGTAACCCCCGGTTCACCACCCAGTCCTGGGCCAGCCGGTCTACGACGGCCAGCTGCATCAGCCACGCAACGACCACGGCCGCCGCAGCGCCCGCGCCGGATCGCACGAGGATGACGGCGCAGGCGCCGGTTCCGGCCAGGAAAATAGCAGGTCCTAGAGGTACGAGCAGCGCGGTAACGTCATGAGCGGGGTGCAGCCACTGCCCGCGGGCCATCAGCCCGGCGACCGTCACCGCGCTGGCTGCCGTCACAGCCGCCAGGACGAGCCCGGCCCGCCGCGCCAGCGTGGTAGCGAAGGAGACAGGCAGGCTCAGCTGCAGTTCAATCATCCGCTCGCGAGCCAGGGCCGTGACCACGGCCAGACCCGCAGTGACCGGAAGGACGTTGGCGACCAGCCGCACTAGCCCGGAGCCCACCATTTCCGGCGTTCCTTCGCTCCCGGCTGCGAGCCAGGCCGCCACGAAGATGAGGCCCCCTGCGATCAGCGGGGACGTGAGGGTGATTAGCCCGCAGCGGCGGGCCTCGGCTCCGATCAGGTCAACGTTCACGCCAGGTATGTAGCGAGCTAGCTGGAATCGGTTCAGGGTGAGGCGAATTCCCATCCGCCGGGGAGTCTGTCGCGGGGGCTGGACACTGCTAGCCAGCACGCTGCGGCTACCAGTAAGGCTGAAGCGGCCAGGGTCAGCGGCGATGTTGTCCAGATTGTGGCTAGCACCCGGGAGACGGCTGGGCTGACCTCGGGTGCCAGCGGGTGGGGGACCGCTGAGATCGTTCGCATCGTCACGGTCATCGTCCCGATGATCCACAGGCCTCCTCCGGCTGCCGCGCCGGCCAGGGCCGAGCGCCACACCGAGACCAGCAGGGCTACGCCGGCTGCCAGGGTTGAGGGCCCCAGCCAGGCCGTCA
>CAMCQD010000187.1 GCA_945876925.1 uncultured Dermatophilus sp. | reverse complement strand
CGGTCAGCGCCCGGGGGGCCTCGCGGGGTGCTGCGGCCACCGGCCCGGCGCGCCCGGTCAGATGAGCCACCGCCTGCAGGATCGCGACCGCGAGCACGGCGTACGACACCGCCAGGGTGAGGTTGATCCCGTTGGCCTGGGTGATCTGCAGTCCCTGCGCGCGGATGAGCAGCCCGAGCCCGAGTTCGGCCGCGGTGAGCACCGCCAGGACAGCTGCCGGGGAACGCAGCCGGGCGTGCCGTGCGCTGGCCGTGATCGCGGCGGCGATGAGCATGAGCGCGATTCCGGCGAGCCCGATGCGCAGGTATTGCAATGCCGGGTACTGGTCGGGCTCGACGAGCTGCCACAGCGGCCAGCTCAGGCAGCGGGTGAACGAGGCGAACCCGTCCGGGGTCCGCCCGGCGACGATGAGCCCGAGCAGGTGCATGACCAGCAGGCTCAGGAATGCGCAGGTGCCCAGGCGGGCCACCGGCGGGGTGGCTGGCCGGGGCGTGCCGGAGACGGCCGAGGCGGCGACGGTGATGAGTCCCATGGCCACCACCGCCCCGCCCACGTCGAGCAGGGCCAGTCCGAGGGGGAGGGAGAACAGGATGATCATCATCCCGAACACCGCCGAGCCGACGGCAAGGACGAGGGCCGCCGGCGGCAGCAGGCGCACCCGGGGGTCGCGGGACCGGCGCCCGGTCCAGCACGCCCAGGCCAGCGTGATCAGGCACAGCGAGCTGATCACCCGGTGCACGAACTCGATCACCGGGTTGTGCAGCCATCCGGCTTGCAGTTCCGGGGTGATCTGGCCGGCGTAGCACACCGGCCAGGCCGGGCAGGCCGAGCTGGAATCGGTGGCGCACACCATCGAGCCGAGCGCGACCGTGGCGAACGTGAACACCGCGGCGAGCCGGAACGCCCTCCCGGTCCAGCGGTCACTCTGGTGCGCGGGCTCACCGGGCGGGGAGGGGGGAACCACGGGAGGCTGGATAGCTGACGTCATCGGCCGCTTCTTCCATGCGGAGGGATCCGGGGTGGCGCTCGCCGGTTCATCCGGTCACGCGAGCGTGCTGGCCGCGGTGCGGCGGGACATCCCGCGGCTGGTCCGGGTGGGCGGTCCGGGGTGCGCGGGAACCGGAGTGATGGTGAGGGCCGGTAATGATCCTTGCGTACCGGGTGCCCCGGAGGGCGGGGCCAGCGTCCCCGTGTCGCCGTCGGCCCGGGCATGACCCGGTGATATCGCTCACGTGCCCCGGTCCCGCCGCCCGGGCGGCTCTCCGCTACGGCGTTGCCGGGACAGCTGCCCTTGCGGGACATCGGCTGCGTGCCTCCTCCGGCGAGCAGCCGCTTCCAGGGCGGTCGAGCCGGCGCCGCGATGACGGCCCCCTTCAGGTGCGGGGGGCCGCCATCTCACGCGCGATGTGCCTGCGGATTGCCCGGCCCGGGTTACTCCGCCAGGCCCTCGAGGTAGTTATTGAGGTGCCACATGGCCTCCCCGCTCTCACCCTTGAAGGCGAGCAGGCTGGCGTGGTCGAGCACGCCCCGGAACAGCGACTCTTCCTCGCGCTGCTCGTTGATGAACCACTGCACGAACGAGAAGGTGCTGAAGTCCTGCGCGGCCAGCGCTGCGGAGGCGATGGCGTTGATGCTCGCGGTGACGAGCTGCTCGTGCTCGTACGCCTTGCGGATCACGTCGAGCAGGCTGCCGAATTCGGCGGGCGGAGCCTCGACCGTGCCCAGGCGCACGGGTGCGTCGCACTCGAACAGGTACTCCACGATCCGGTCGCGGTGGCTGGTTTCCTCGGTGGCGTGGCCCTGGAAGAACCTGGCCGAGCCGGCCAGGCCTTTCACCTGGCACCAGGCAGCCATCTGCAAGTACAGCTGCGAGGCGTACAGCTCGGCGTCCACCTGCTTGTTGAGCATGCCGACGATGTCATCGGAGAGCATGGGGTTCCTTTCCCTCTGGGGTGTCCTTAGCGGGTGCGGACCCGCCGGCCCATGCGGCACGGCGGGATGATCCGTGTTCCCGGCCGGCCGGGACCGGTCCGGTGCGGCCGCGGGAGCCCGGGCGGCACGTTCAGGCAGCTGACCCGGGGACGGCCGCACCTGCGACGATAGGTATCCCTAACCAGCTGCACGACGCGGGTCTGCTGTGAGCTGAATCATAGGGGACATGTTGCTGGTGGCTGGTACCCGGGCATCTCCGGGGCTGTCGCGCGCCGCTGGGAACGGATCCGCCAGTGTATAGCGATCGCAAGTATTCCGTTCTCCGCCGCTCGTGCGAATTTACCTGCGTAAACGTGCGCGAGTCCTCCAGAAAGGCATTCTTGCGATCGCTACCCGCGCGAGCCTGGCCGGGTTGAGCCCTGCCGCGGCTGGCCGCGAAGCCGTCAATGCGGCTGGCCCGGGCTGGCAGGCGCCGCCAGGCGCAGCAGCAGCGACCCGGCGGTGGCGCCGACGATGAGCGGCCCCCAGGCCGGCTGGCCTATGAGCAGCGCACAGATGAGCACGGCTGCGATCGGTTTGCGCAGCCCGGCCGTGGTGGCGCCGGCGAGCCCGGCGATCTCCGCGGTGGCCAGCTGCAGCCCGGGAACGATGAACGCGGCGACCGCTCCCGCGGCAGCCCCGGTGAACAGCAGCGGGAAGAACTCCCCGCCGCGCCACCCGCTGCTGACCGTGATGGCCAGGGCCAGGGCTTTGATCAGGGCGGCCGCCGCGAGCAGCGCCCAGGCGCCTTCGCCTGCCAGCGCGGCGATGGCGGGCATCTGATCGTGGCCCGAGGACAAAGCCACCGGGAAGACCGTCGCCAGCGCCGCGAGCGCGGCTGAGCCGATCAGGGTCTGCCTGCGGGGCGGGCCTGCCCGCTGGATCAGCTGCGAGCACGCGGAATGAAGCCAGGCGCAGGCGGCCCCGAGCCCTGCCCCCAGCAGCGCGGGGATGATCGCGGCGGCCAGCTGTCCCGTGTCGTGCGTGTATGCGGGGATGCCCAGGCTGGCCGGTTCGGGGCCGGTGGCGCGGTGAACGGACAGGAAGGCCAGGAACCCGGCCCCGGCGGCGAGCAGCGCGTGGACTTTGCCCGGTGCGAGCGTGTCGTCGTCGTAGGCCGCCGCGCCGGGCGGTGAGCCGTATAGCCCGGCGAGGGCGGCCGCGGAGCCGCTCACGCCGACGAGCCGGGCTTCGGCCTCGGAGCGGGCGATGCGGGCCGAGACCAGGGCCGAGAGCTCGGCGATGACCGCGATGAGCCCGGCCTCGGGCCCGATGGCCCCGCCGCAGCCGTAGGCGATGATCGCGCCCGCAGCCAGGGCCGCCGTCCGCCTGCGCCGCAGCCGCCGCGGGTCGGCCGCGCTGCGCAGCTGCTGGTCCAGGGTCGCCTCGTCGGTGTGCGGGCGCAGGAGGGCGATGAGAACGCCCCCGGCGAGGACCACCACGGGGATGCGCCACCGGGCGTGACCGGGCGGCCAGAGCAGATGGTGCCCGGCGGACATGGCGAGGAACACCAGGGCCGCCACGGCCCCGGCTGCGGCGCCCCAGATGAGCGCGATCATGGCGGGCCGCCAGCGAGTGATGCGGGTCATTGTGCTGGTCCTGACGTGGCACGGGAACCGAAGGCGGCCCTAGCCGGGCCAGCCGGCTAGTTTACGCCTGGCCCTCAGGTGGTCGTCCCGGTCTCGGCCTGCTTGGACTCGGCGCGCAGGATGAGCCCGGCCGTGATGGCCAGCACGCCCCAGGCGATGGCGAGGAATCCGATCCGCAACGCGATGGTCAGGGCGGCGGCTCCGGGGCTGGCTGCGAAGAGGACGCCGGCGAGGATCCAGGCCACGCCACCGAGGGCCAGCAGCCAGCGGGGCCTGGCCGAGGTCTGCGCGAAGGCACCGGCGAGCTCGGTGATGCCCCGGGCGATCAGCCAGATCCCGAGGACCCAGGCCAATGCGACGCCGCTGGAGACGGGCCGGAAGATGGCGAACAGCCCGGCGATGACGCCGATGACGCCGGTGAAGATGAGCAGTGCCCGCGCTGACGTGCCCTCCTTGCGGAAGGCCATGACGAGCGCGGCGATGCCATCCGCCAGGGCGTAGGCGCCCCACATGATGACCAGGGTCACTGCCGTGCCGATCGGCCAGAGGGAGGCGACGAGCCCGAAGATGATGGCCAGGGCTCCGATGGTGATGAGCGTGCTCGGGGCACGCCGGGCGAACTCGATCATGTGACACTCTCCTTGTGCTGCTGCGCCGCCAGGGGTTTGCCGCTCGCGGTTCGTGGTGCCCGTGCTCCTATGAGATCTGTTTCCGCGCAAGGTGATCGGGGCAGGCTTTGCGCCGGCATCCGAAAGCCTGACGGTGCCCCGGCTGGGACCGCCGGCTGACGCAGTCTCCCGCCCGTCGCCGGCCAGGGGTGCGGTGCCGGCGAAAATCTCCCCGAGTGCCGGGAACAACCCGGCACTCCCTGAAGTTGAGTCAGGTGAGCGCAACTTTCCGGAGCTGATGGTTGACACGGCCGGAGGCCTCGGTGAAAGTTGAGCCTGAACGTATCAACCCGGCTCGGTGGCCGGGCGGGATGCCTCTCGGCCGGGTCCTGGCCCCGGCCTGGTGGCTTTTCGCCCGCGCGACCCGGCCCGGGGCGAGGCCCGGCCCGCAGCTGGCAGCAGGTGCCTCGCCACCGGGCGGGCACGCCGCGCCAGTGCTGTACGCCACCAGGGCTCTTACGAACGTCACATGCGAAGGAGAACATCCACATGGCCCGTGCAGTCGGTATCGACCTCGGAACCACCAACTCGGCCGTCGCCGTCCTCGAGGGCAACGAGCCCACCATCATCGCCAACGCCGAAGGCGGCCGCACCACCCCGTCGGTGGTGGCGTTCAGCAAGAACGGCGAGGTTCTCGTCGGCGAGATC
>CAMCQD010000186.1 GCA_945876925.1 uncultured Dermatophilus sp. | reverse complement strand
CTCCTGGGCGGCGGCGGGCCCGGCTCCTGCCGGGACCGGGACCCTACCGTGAGGCCAGCGGCCGCCGGGCCGGGCGGGGTGCGGACGGCCGCCCGGCAATGAGAGGAGGAGCGCTCGTGAAGTACTGGTACAACCTGGTGACCAGGCAGGTCGAAGAAGACCTCTCGCACTCCAGGAAGAAGGATCTGCTCGGTCCCTACCCGACCCGGCAGGCCGCCGAGGCCGCGCTGCTCACCGCCGCGGCACGGACCGAGGCCTGGGACGAGGAGGACCGGCGCCGGGCCGAGGAGGACGCCCGGGCCGGGGGCCGCGACCCCGGTGAGCCGGACGACGGCCTGTTCGGGACCGGCTTGTAGCCCCCTGGCACGCCGGTGCGGCCGGAACGCCTCATGCGCTCCGGCCGCACCGGTTCGTCTCTCATGCGTATTTTCTCACCCGGCTGCCGCGCCGATCAGGTCCGCGCCAGGCCGGGGGTCACGTCAGCGCGACGTGGCGGGTCACAGCGCGGCGAGCCGGTCCAGCCCGGCCTGCCAGCGGGCCCGCAATCCCTCGTGGTCGGCGTCCCCGGGAAGGTGCTCGTGCCGCAGCGAGATGTGCGTCCCGGCGCCCGCCTCGCGGAACTGGACATCGACCACGGTCGCGGGGGCGTCCTGGTGAGCGTGCCAGGAGATCCGGATCTGCTCAGCGGGGTGGTAGCTGCGGGTGACGCCGTAGGTGCCGTCGGCCCCGTGCCACGGATCGCCTTTGGCGCCAAGCTGGACGCCTTCGCCGAACAGGGCCTCGATACCGGCCGGCTGGGTGAGTGACGTCCAGACCTCGCTGAGCGGCTTAGCCAGTTCGGCGTCCAATGCCACGGTGTCGGATGCTTCGGCGCCTTCGGCGATCTCGTTCTGAATGGACATGCGACCTCCTGGTCTCGCATCTGCGCGGCGCTGCGCGGATGAACAACGAGTGAGACCAACGACAGCAGAAACGGGGGCCGGTGCGCAATGACCAAAGGTCCTGATGTCACCTTCATCGCAATTCCCGGTTCCGCGCCGGGCCCGCCGTCGTCCGCCCGGCCAGTGCGGAAGCGTCCCGATGCGGCAGAATCGGGACATGGATCGCCAACAGGAGTTCGTGCTCCGCTCCATCGAAGAGCGCAACGTGCGCTTCGTCCGGCTGTGGTTCACCGACGTGCTGGGCACCCTCAAGTCGGTGGCCATCGCCCCCGCCGAGCTGGAGCCGGCCTTCGAGGAGGGCATCGGCATCGATGGCAGCTCCATCGAGGGGTTCACCCGGATCACCGAGGCGGACATGCTCGTACGGCCCGACCCGAGCACGTTCCAGATCCTGCCCTGGCGGGGCCAGGCCCCCAGCACCGGGCGCATGTTCGCCGACATCCTCATGCCCGACGGCGGGCCCAGCTTCGCCGACCCGCGTTACGTGCTGCGCCGTGCGCTGAGCAAGGCCGCCGATATGGGGTTCACCTTCTATACCCATCCGGAGATCGAGTTCTACCTGTTCCGGCTGCCGGTGTCGGTGCGCGAGCCGCTCGTCCCGATTGACCGCGCCGGGTACTTCGACCACGTGGCGCACAGCCTCGGCCAGGATTTCCGCCGCACGGTCATCCAGCAGCTGGAGCAGATGGGCATCTCGGTGGAGTTCTCCCACCACGAGTCCGGCCCCGGCCAGAACGAGATCGACCTGCGCTCGGCGGACGCGCTAACCACCGCCGACAACATCATGACCTTCAAGACCGTGGTCTCCGAGATCGCGCTGGAGCAGGGCTGCTACGCCTCCTTCATGCCCAAGCCGCTGGCCGATCACCCCGGCTCGGGCATGCACACCCACCTGAGCCTGTTCGAGGGGGACCGCAACGCGTTCTACGAGTCCGGCGCCCCGTACCAGCTCAGCGCGACTGCGCGGCATTTCATGGCCGGGCTGCTGCACCACGGGCGCGAGATCAGCGCGATCACCAACCAGTGGGTCAACTCCTACAAGCGGCTGTGGGGCGGCGGCGAGGCACCGGCGTACCTGTGCTGGGGGCATAACAACTCCAGCGCCATGGTGCGGGTGCCGATGTACAAGCCGCACAAGGAGGCCAGCGCCCGCCTGGAGATCCGCACCCTGGATTCGGCGGCCAACCCGTACCTCGCCTACGCCCTCATCCTCGCCGCCGGGCTCAAGGGCGTCGAGGAGGAATACCCGCTGCCCGACGAGGCCGAGGACGACGTGTGGGCGCTCACCCGGGCCGAGCGGATGGCCCTGGGTATCAAGGCGCTGCCCGAGACGCTGCGCGAGGCGGCGGCGGTGATGGAGCACTCCGACTTCGTCGCCGAGGTGCTCGGGGAGCACGTCTGCGACGCGGTGCTGCGCAATAAGCACCAGGAGTGGAAGGCCTACAGCGGCCAGGTGACCCCGTTCGAGCTGGCCCAGTTCCTGCCAGACCTGTGAGGCGGCCGTAAGCATGTACGAACGGGTCACCTCACTTCCCGCGTGGCTGGCCAGGGCCGGGTTCACCGATGCCGGGACCGCCGCCCGGTTCGCGCAGGCCCGGGAGCTGGCGGGCCTGGCCGCCCCGGACGGCTCGCTGCTGCGCGGCATCGCCGCGACGAACTCGCCCGATCTGGCGCTGCGCGCCCTCGTGCGGTTCATCGAATCAGCCGGGCGCTCACCGGCGCTGGACTCCCTGCTGGCGCGTGAATCCCCCCGGCGGGCACGGCTGCTGCACCTGCTGGGAGCCTCCGAGGCGATGGGTGACCACCTGGCCCGGCACCCCGATCAGCTCGGCGCGCTCACCGACGCCCGCGCGCTGACCCCCCAGGAGCGCGTGCGGCTCCTCGTCGCCGACGTCTCCCCGGCCGGGCGCGGTGAGCGCAGCGCATACGACGCGCTGCGGATCGGCTACCGCCGCCAGCTGCTGGGCATCATGGCAGCCGACGTCACCTCCGCCGACCCCGCCCGCACCCTGCCGGAGACCGCCGCCGCCCTGGCCGACCTGGCCGGGGCCGCCCTGGAGGCCGCGCTGGCCATCGCCTGCGAGGAGCACCCCGCCGCTGCCGGGGCTGCCCGGCTAGCGATCATCGCCATGGGCAAATGCGGCGGGCGCGAACTCAACTACGTCTCCGACGTGGACGTCATCTTCGTGGCCGAGCCGGTGCCGGGCGCCACCTCGGGCCTGGAAGCCGAGGAGGCCGCCATGGAAGCGGCCACCGTGCTGGCCAGCACGGTGATGAAAGCCTGCGGGCACAAGACCGCCGAGGGGTCGCTGTGGCAGGTCGACGCCGCCCTGCGGCCCGAGGGCAAGCAGGGGCCGCTGGTGCGCACCGTCGCCAGCCACGTCCGGTACTACCGGCGCTGGGCCAAGACGTGGGAGTTCCAGGCCCTCCTCAAAGCCCGGCACATCGCCGGTGATGCCGAGGTCGGGCAGGCGTACACCGCGGCCATCAGGCCATTCGTGTGGGAGGCCGCCGGGCGGGAGAACTTCGTGGCCGATGTGCAGGCCATGCGGGCCCGGGTCGAGTCGCACATTCCCCGCGGCGAGGTCGACCGGCAGCTCAAACTCGGCCCGGGCGGTCTGCGCGACGTCGAATTCGCCGTGCAGCTGCTGCAGCTCGTGCACGGCCGCAGCGACGACTCGGTGCGCTCGGCCAACACCCTGGAGGGCCTGCAGGCGCTGTCGGCGGCCGGGTACGTCGGCCGCAAGGACGCCGCCGCGCTGGCAGCGGCCTACCGGTTCCTGCGCGCGCTGGAGCACCGGGTGCAGTTCTTCAAGATGCGCCGCACCCACCTCATGCCCACCGCCGGAGCCGATCTGCACCGGCTCGGGCGCGCCATGCGGCTCAGCTTTGAGCCGGGCGAGGCCCTGGTGGCGCGGTGGCAGGAGCACAAGCGCACGGTCCGCCAGATCCACCAGATGCTGTTCTACCGCCCGCTGCTATCGGCGGTGGCGCTGCTGGCACCCGAGGAGGTGCGGCTCTCGCCCGGCGCGGCCAAGGACAGGCTGGCGGCGCTGGGCTTCAGCGACCCGGAGGCGGCCCTGCGCCACATCGAGGCCCTCACCGTCGGGGTCAGCCGCACGGCGGCCATCCAGCGCACCCTGCTGCCGGTCATGCTCGGCTGGTTCGCCGAGGAGGTCGATCCGGATGCGGGCCTGCTGGCTTTCCGCCGGATCAGCGAATCGCTCGGGCGCACCCCGTGGTACCTGAAGATGCTGCGCGACGAGGGAGAGGCCGCGCACCGCTTCGCCCGGGTGCTGGCCC
The DNA here is from genome assembly GCA_945876925.1 of uncultured Dermatophilus sp. Classification (GTDB taxonomy): domain Bacteria; phylum Actinomycetota; class Actinomycetes; order Actinomycetales; family Dermatophilaceae; genus Dermatophilus. The sequence goes on along the minus strand of CAMCQD010000186.1, from coordinate 650 downwards.
GCAGCCGGTACGCCGTCGCGCTGCTGGAGCAGGCCCCCGAGGCGGCCCAGATCCTCGCCGACGGGGACGGCATCAAACCGCGCGAGCAGGAGGCCGTGCTGGCCACCATGCGCGCGGCCCTGCGCCGCCAGCGCGACCCCGCCGACGCCATGATCGCCGTGCGCACCGTGCGCCGCACCGAGCTGTTCCGGATCGCCCTATCTGACCTGGTCGGCATGATCAGCGCCGATGAGGCGATGCTCGGGCTGACCGCGCTCAACGACGCCCTCATCCAGGCTGCGCTCGACATTGCCAGCCGCAGCTGCCAGCAGGCCCGCGGGGAACTCCCGGCGGACATCGCCATCATCGCGATGGGCCGCCTGGGCGGTCAGGAATGCGGCTACGGCTCCGACGCCGACGTGATCGCGGTGCACCGGGCCCGGCCCGGCGCAAGCGAGGACACTGCGGCGGCGGCCGCCCGCGAGATCCTCCAGCACATGCGGGCGCTCATGAGCGCGCCCGGCCCCGGCCCCGCCCTGGGCCTGGACATGGATCTGCGCCCGGAGGGCAAGGCCGGGCCGCTCAGCCGCAGCCTGGAGGGGTACCGCTCCTACTTCCGCCGCTGGGCCATGACCTGGGAGCAGCAGGCCCTCATCCGGGCCCGGCCGTGC
>CAMCQD010000185.1 GCA_945876925.1 uncultured Dermatophilus sp. | reverse complement strand
CGCTACCCCGGCCTGCTCATCAGCGTCGACACGTGGCGGGCCGAGGTGGCCCGGGAGGCGATCGGCGCCGGCGCGGACCTGGTCAACGACCCGTGGGGCGGCCCGGATCCGGAGCTGCCGGGCGTTGTCGCGGGCACGGGGGCCGCCCTGGTGTGCGCCCACGCCGGCGGGCAGGCCCCGCGCACCCGGCCGCACCGGATGGAATACGACGATGTCGTCATCGCCGCGATCGCCGATCTCACCGCCCAGGCCGAGCGGGCCTCCGCGGCGGGAGTGGCACCCGGGCGGGTGCTCATCGACCCGGCGCACGACTTCGGCAAGAACACCTGGCATTCCCTGGAAGTGACCCGCCGGCTGGAGGAATTCACCGCGACCGGGTGGCCGCTGCTGGTGTCGCTATCGAATAAGGACTTCATCGGCGAAACGCTCGACCTGCCCCCGGGCGAGCGGCTGACCGGCACGCTGGCGGCCACGGCGGTGTGCGCGCTCAAAGGCGCCCACGTCTACCGGGTGCACCAGGTGAGCCAGACCCGGCAGGTGCTCGACATGGTCTCGGCGATCACCGGGGACCGGCCCCCGGCCCGGGCAGTGCGGGGGCTGGCGTGATCGTCTCGGCGGCGCTCGTGCCCGCCACCCCGCTCATGCTCGCGGAGTACCGCAGCCTGACCGACCCGGGCGGCCCGTGGCGCGCGGCCAGCGTGGCCGCGCTGACCGAGGCGCTGGACCAGGGCGCGGCGGATGGCCCCCCGACGGAGATCGTCGTGCTCACGGCCATCCCGACCGGGGCGCTGACCGTGACGAACGCCTTCCGGATGGCACCGCCGGGGCTGCGGATCGCGCGGATGCTCATCGGCCAGGTGCGCGCCGCCGGGGTGGCCGGGCGGGTTACCCGGGGCGGTGACCTGCCGGTCGAGGAGGTTGCCCTCGCCGAGGATGCCACCGGCGAGCAGGCCCGCGCGCTCGGGTTCGTGGCCGGGAATCTGCGGGCCGGCCAGGGCGCGGACGCCCGTGAGGCGCGGACCATCCTGCTCGTGGTGGCCGACGGGGCGGCCAGCCGGGACCCGAAGACCCCCAGCGACCTCGACGGGCAGGCAGACGCCTACGACCGGGCGTGGATGACCGCGGTGGAGCAGGGCAGCCCCCGGGACCTGGCTGGCCTGGACGAGGAACTGGCCGCCCGGGTGCTCGCCGCCGGGCGGGCCCCGATGCAGGCGCTCGGCGCGGCCGCGGACGGGCTGGCGGTGTGCCCCCGGGTGCTCGCCGCCGGGCAGCCCTTCGGGGTCTGGTATGCGGCGGCGGTCTGGGCATGCGGCTGATCTTCGGCCCGGACGGCGCCGCCGGGGCAGGCGAGGTGAGCCCGGCGCAGCTGCGCGGGCTCTACCGCTACCCCGGTGCGGGGCAGCGGGGCGCCGACGGTGCCTGGTGGCGGGTGAACATGGTCTCCTCTCTCGACGGGGCCGCCTGCGCCGGGGATGGCCTCAGCGCCGGGCTCGGCTCGGCGGCCGATCAGCGGGTCTTCGCCCTGCTGCGGTCGCTCGCGCAGGTGGTCGTGGTGGGGGCGGGCACGGCCCGGGCGGAGGGGTACGGGCCCCTGGCGGGCGTCGCGCTCGTGGTGGTCTCCCGGTCCGGGTGGTTCCCGCAGCCCGGCGCTGCCGCGGCGGCGGATGCGGGGCCTGGCGGGGAGCTGCTGCTGGCGACCTGCGCGGCGGCGGGCGCGGACCGGCTCGCCCGGGCGCGTGCGGTGCTCGGGCCGGATCGGGTGCTGGCCGACTCCGGGGAGACGGTCCGGCTGGGGTGGCTGCGCGCCCAGCTGGCCCGGCGCGGGCTGCGCCGGGTGCTGCTGGAGGGCGGTCCGGCGCTGCTCGGTGACGCGCTCGCTGCGGGCGTGGCGGATGAGCTGTGCCTGACGATCTCGCCCGTGCTGCTCGGCGGGGAGGCCAGCCGCATCGTGGCCGGGGCCCCGGTCCGGATCGGCCTGCGGCCGGTGAGCCTGCTCGCCGACGATGGCGTGCTGCTCGGCCGCTGGCTCGTCGGCAGGTGATGTTCGGATCCCGGCACGTCCGTTCTTCGCGCAACCACAGCCGGAGCCACTGGCTGGGGTGGTATTGCCATGGAATCATGCCCTGATTCCAGTTATATCCGATATTCGTACAGGTATTCGAAGATAGGTTATTCAACCGGCTGCCGCCAGTGTCGGCCTGGCGGGTTCCGGCGAGTTCGCGCGGCCGTCCGGGATGGCCGGATTCCGGTGGTGGCAAAGGCATCCCGGGACCGGGGGAGCGTTGACCCGCCTCGCCATACTCGGTATACAAGGTCAGGCCAGGGTGAATACTCGGTATATACCAGCGGCCATCTGGTCTGTGAGCGGCACCAGTGGCGATCGCGTCCGTGACGACTACGTGCGGCCTCGGGGGGCGTACGACAACGCCGTCGGACTGACACCCGATCCGGGCACTCCCGGGCTACTGGCGTGCGGGCATCACCGGGCAGCACTGGCATGAACCCGGTGCGGCGGCTGGTTCATCAGGGGAACTGGCCGCGGCACTGGGCCGAGCCGAGGAGCCATCATGCCGGATGCCGTGCTGATGCTGGAGAACGTGACGCGCGTGCACGGCAGCGGAGCGGCTGCCGTGCACGCCCTCGATTCGGTGAGCCTGACCGTGGCCGCCGGTGAGCTCGTGGCCGTGATGGGACCGTCGGGCTCAGGCAAATCAACCCTGCTCAACCTGTGCGGCGCGCTGGACAGCCCGACCAGCGGCCGGGTCTTCATCCAGGGCGCCGACGTGGGCCGGATGCGTTCCCAGCAGCTCGCCGAGCTGCGACGGCGCACGGTCGGCTTCGTGTTCCAGGACTTCAACCTGGTCCGCTCCCTCACCGCCGCCGAGAACATCGGCCTGCCCCTGGAACTCGACGGGGTCTCGCCCAGCCGGGCCAGGGCGGCCGCGCTGGGCGCCCTGGAAGCGGCCGGGCTGACCGAGGTAGCCGACCGCTTCCCCGGGGACATGTCCGGCGGCCAGCAGCAGCAGGTCGCCGTGTGCCGCGCGCTCATCGGCGGGCGGCGCCTGATCCTGGCCGATGAGCCCACCGGCTCGGTCGACTCGGCCACCGGCGAAGTCATCATGCGGCTGCTGCGCAGGCAGATCGACGAAGGCGCCGGCGGGCTGCTGGTCACGCACGAATCGCGGCAGGCCGCCTGGGCGGACCGGATCATCCAGCTCCGCGACGGCCGGATCGTCACCGGGCCCGGCGCGGGCAGCGGGACATGAAGCAGCGGGCCACGTCGTGGTGCGGGCGCTGGCGGATCGCCATCCGGCTGGCGCTGCGGGATCTGCTGGCCCACCGGCGGCGCAGCGCCCTGGTGGTCACGATGATCCTGGTGCCGGTGGCGCTCATGGTGTTCGTCATGGGGGCCATCGCCACCAGCGAGGTCACCGTCGCGGAGGATCCGGACGCCGTGATCGGGTCGGCGGCCGCCTCGGTGTCCTACGCCGGTGACTACTCCCTCACCCAGACGCCCGACGGCACCGTCGTCGAGGTGTGCGGCGGGCAGCTGCGCCTCGCCTCGGCGGGGCAATCCTGGATGGCCGAGGCCGCCGACTACCGCCCGCCCGGCTGCGCCCCGGCGGCCACGATCCGGGGAATGCGGCTCACCGGTGACCCGCTGTCCCCGGCCCGGGCCGTGGCACCGCTGGAGCAGCTGCTCGGCGCGCGGGTGTTCCTCACCCGGACCCAGCGGTTCGCCCTCGGCTCCGAATACGGATTCCGGCAGGCCGACGTGCTGTTCATCGATGCCGGGAACGACGTCTTCCGCGGCATGGCCGACCTGCGCACCGGGCGCTGGCCGCGGGCTCCCGGCGAAGCCGTGGTGACCCAGGCCGGGCTGGACGCCGGGCTGCCCGGATCGGGCCAGGTGGGCAGCTCGCTGCTGTCCGCGGCCCTGAGCGTGGGGGACGTCACCATCGTCGGCGTGGCTGACTCGCCTAAGGCCCCCGGGGCGAGCCCGCTGCTGGTGATGCCCGCGGACTCCGCCATCGAGACCGGCCAGGCGCAGGCGGGAACGCTGGACACCGGACTGGACGTGTCGACCTCCTACCTGGTCGCCGCCTCATCCCCGGTCACGTGGGACCAGGTCCGCGCGCTCAACCGGTACGGGCTCGTCGTGGTGTCCCGGCAGGTGCTCGCCGACCCGCCGGCCGGGGTGAGCGCCCGGTTCGACGCCCTGGGCGCCGGGCAGCTGCGCGACGGCGGCCAGATCGATCTCACCGCGTTAACCGCGGCGCTACTCGCCATGAGCTGCCTCATCGCCGGGCCCGCGTTCTCGGTGATGGCCACCCGGCAGCGGCGGATGCTCGCGCTAGTGGCTGCCTGCGGAGGCGACCGGGGTCAGCTGCGGCGCACGGTCCTGGCCCAGGCCGGCCTGCTGGGCGTGAGCGCGGTCACCGGCGGGACGCTGCTGGGCGCGGGCGCGGTGGCGGTGCTGGCCGCAGCCGGGCCGGGCTGGCTGGGGATCTCGCTCGGCCCGTACGAGATGCCCCTCGTCCCGGTGCTCACCATCGCCGCGGTGGGCGTGCTGGCATGCCTGGTCGCTGCGCTGGTGCCGGCTCGGCGGCTCGGCGGCACCGGCATCGCCCGCGCCCTGGCCGGGGACGACGTCGCTGCTGCCGGGTGGCGCTACCGGCCCCTGCTGGCGGTGCTGCTCAGCACGGCCGGAGCGGTCGCGTGCGTGCTCGCCTGGATCCTCCCCGCCTGGTGGGAAGCCGGCTCCCAGTGGCCGGAACTGACCGGGTGGACCTCAGCCCCGGCGATCGTGCCGCTGGTCATCGGCCTGGGCGCGCTCATCGTCGGGGCGCTGCTAGCGGTGCCGGGCCTGCTGGCCGCCGCCGGGCGGCACGCCACTGCG
>CAMCQD010000184.1 GCA_945876925.1 uncultured Dermatophilus sp. | reverse complement strand
CGTTGTTCTGGACGTTCGTTCCAGACGAGTGACTTGACAGGTGAGCTGGATCACATTTGAAAGTCCAGCTATTGAGACAACCGGGTGCTCAGCCGGGCCGTCCCACACCTGTGGGTCTGTTGCCGCAGGCCCCGGCCACTCCTACAGTGAGCGCACATCGAGGACCGAAAGCGAGGCCGAGAGGGCATGACGACCACGAAGCGAGCCCCGGAAGCGGCCAAGCCCGTGGCCGGCGGGGTGCCGGAGGGCTACATGACCGCGGAGATGATCGCCGCGGCCCTGGCCAAGATCACCGGCAAGAAGTCGGTACCGGCATCCACCATCCGGGGCATGGCGAGCCGGGATCAGATGCCCAGCCCGACCGGTGCCAAGTGGGGCCGCCGGATCCTGTGGGATGCCGATGAGATCGGCGAATGGCTCAAGGAACGCGAGGCCCGCCACGTTCCCCGCGCCGTCGTGCGCCAGATCCAGCGCAACCTGACCACGCTGGACGAGCAGGCCCGGGCGACCGGTAACGACGCCCGGCTCAAGCAGGGAGTCCGCAACGCCTACCGGCGGGGGCTGTCCTTCCAGCAGATCGCCGACGCCATCAAGGTGAAGAACGGCGATCACCACCCCACCCGGGAAGCGGTCCGCAGCCGGTTCGGCCCGTATATCTGAGCTGGCCCCCAGCTGCTCCGGCCCCGGCGGCGGGTGGCTGAGCCGACCCTGGGATGCTGAGCGCCCAGGTGAACCCGGCTGATCACGGCGAGCCAGCCGGCCGCAGCCTCCGGCGCACGTCAGCGCGGCACCTTCCAATCCCGGGAGGTGCCGCGCCGCATGTCCGCGAAGCAGCGGGGGAACCGGGCCGCGAGCCGGGCGTGACCGGGTTCTGGCCGGGCCGTCTCCCCGCGCGAGCCGCACGGGAGCGGACCGCCAGGCGCGGCTCAGATCTCCAGGAGGACAAGGCGCAGCGCCGTGGCGACCGCGCGCCGCAGGTTGGCCCCGCCCTGAGTGAGCGCGGCGGGCAGGTCCATCACGCCCGGCACGATCGGCACCAGCGCCGCGAAACCGTGGCTGAGCAGCACCTCCGCCCCCGGGCCGATCCGTCCCGCGAAGGCGATCACCGGCACCCCGGCGGTTGCGGCGATCCGGGCCACCCCATACGGGGTCTTGCCCGAGAGGGTCTGGGCGTCGATCGACCCCTCCCCCACCAGCACCAGGTCAGCGCCCTCGACTGCTTCGGCCAGGCCGGTCAGCTCGGCGACCAGCCCGACGCCGGGCTCCGGCTCGGCCCCCAGGTACTGGAAGGCGAAGCCGAGCCCGCCGGCCGCACCGGCGCCGGGACGGCCAGCCAGGCCGGCGGCCCGCTCACCGAGCACCTGGACCAGCCCGGCCAGCAGCCCGTCGAGTTCGCTCACCTGCCCGGCGGAGGCTCCCTTCTGCGGCCCGAACACGGCCGAGGCGCCCCGCTCACCCAGCAGCGGATTGTCCACGTCGCAGGCCAGTCGCAGGCGCACCGAGCGCAGCTGCTCATCCAGCCCGGAGGCGTCCGCCGCCGCGAGCCTGGCGAGCCCGGCCGGGCCAGGCGCGACCGGCTGCCCGGCAGCGTCAGACAGGCGCACCCCGAGCGCCCGCAGCAGCCCGGCCCCGCCGTCATTCGTGGCCGATCCGCCCAGCCCGATGACGATCTCGTCGACGTCATGGACCAGGGCGGCCTGCACCAGCTCACCCACCCCGTAGGTGTCCGCCCGCATGATGTCCCGCTCACCCGGGGCGACCAGGTCCAGGCCGATCGCGGCGGCCACGTCGAGCACGGCCAGGCGGCGCTGCCGGTCGATCGCGTATCCGGCGGTCACCGGTTCGCCTAAGGGGCCGGTCACCGTCGCAGTGTGCCAGCTGGCGCCGAGGGCGGCGGCGACGGTGGCGCTGAAGCCCTCACCCCCGTCCGCCATCGGCACGAGCACGCAATCGGCACCGGGCACGACATCGCGCACCCCGGCCGCCATCGCCTCAGCCGCCTCTGCTGCGGTGAGTGATTCCTTGAACGAGTCCGGGGCCAGCACGATCCTCATGGCGGCCAGTCTGGCACCAGGGCCGGGCGCGCGCTGCCGGACTGCCGCGCCGGGAGGGGCTAAGCGCATCCCGGCGGCATCATCGCCGGGATGCCGTGAGCTGGCACGCTACCGGCGCCGGGCGGAACCGGCAGCGCGCCGGGGCTCCTGCGACGACCCGGAACGGGCGCTGAGCACATCACGGGTAGCGATGCGGTGATGGGTGCCCACCTTGGTGGCCGGAAGCCGCCCGTCCCTGACCCGCTTCATCAGCGTCGGGCGCGAGATGCCGAGCAGGGCCGCCGCCTGTGTGGTAGTGAGCTGCTCCGGCAGGGGCTCGATCCGCAGCGAGCGCCCCAGCACCAGATCGTGCAGCAGCCCGCTGAACAGGTCAATCAGTTCAGCTGGCAAGATCAGCCGGGCTCCCTTATCGGTTACCACGAGGGCAGGCCTGCCCAGCCCGCGCGCGGAGAGCAGGAACTCCTGCGCCGTCGCCAACTCCCGGGGTGTCACGTGAATTACGTTGCGCACCCGGGCTACTCGCTGAACCTCTGGCATTGTGACCCTCACCTTCCGATGACGCGGCGACGCCACGACGATCGGGACCGGTCGACAGTGACGGCACGGGACACTGTCTTCGTTTACGGCTGGAAGTGCAACGACCCACGGCTTGCGCACAAACTGCCGGACCGCCCGGCGGGCAGACAGCACACCTGTCAGGAGTTGCCCGGCTGGCGCGAAATCTGCTCTCAGCCGGTAGCGATGGCGGGCCCGGCCAGGTGCGGTGCGACTGCGGGCACAAGCGCTGCCACCCCCAGGTGAACGCGCTTGCAAATCCGCTAAGTTGACACAAATAAGCAGGTCAGGGGCTCGCTGATGATTTTCTCAGCGTCTGACGCGGCACGCCCGGAGAGGGCTACTTTCACCGGCACCCCTCCCCCTCCCGGCACACGACAGGTCCGATTCCATGCCCGCTGACCGTCCCGCACCCCGTCACCGAGCACAGCTGCACGCCGCCAGCGCGGCAGCCCTGGCCATCTGGCTGCTCGCCGCACCCAGCGCGCTGGCCGATGAGCCCGCCGAGGGCGGCGAATCCGCCGAGAAGACCGGCGGCGCCACCGTTGCCGATGCCACTGCCATCGGCAGCCACGACCGTGAGGACTCCGGTCCCGGGGCCCCGGCGGCGACCCGGCCCGATCCCGCCTCCGGGGAATCCGGGACCTCCGGCGGATCCAGCCATTCCGGCAGCTCCCGCGACTCCGGCGCTTCCGGGGACGCAGGCGGCTCCGGTGACTCCACCGGCTCCGGTCACTCCGGCAACCCGGATGAGGCGGCGGCCGCGACGCCGCAGGAGCAAACCGGCGGCACAACCGAGCCGGGAAGCCGGCACGAATCCGGTTCGCAGACCAGCCCGGACGCCGCGCACACCCCGGAACCGGCGGACGACTCCGCGCACGCACCACGTCCGCAGGCTGATCCGGGCGAAGTAGCGGACGAGCCGGGAGCCGCCTCACCCACGACGCCCTCCGCCGGTGACCCGTCCCCGGACGAGAGCGCTTCCGGAGGCTCCGGCAGCCCGGGCAACTCCGGTGGAGCCGACGGCTCCGGCGACTCCGGCCACTCCACTGGCTCCACCAGCTCCGGTCACTCCGGCAACCCGGGCGAGCCGGCGGCCGCGACGCCGCAGGAGCGGAACGACGCCGGGACATCCGCCCACCCGCACCCCGGCAGCACCACCGCGCAAGGCAGCCAGCACGAATCCGGTTCGCAGACCAGCCCGGACCCGGCGGGCGAGCCGGGAACCGCCTCACCCACGACGCCCTCCGCTGGCAACCCGGCCCAGGAGACAGTGCCGGCCGTGCCCGGCACCGGAGCGGGTCACCCCGGCGAGCCGGATGCCCCGGGCGCAGGCATGCCCGCAGCGGAGGAGACGGCTACGCCGCCGGCCACGGCGCACACCAGCTCCGGTGAGACCCTCGCGCGCCAGGGCGCGGAAGGCACCGCCCGGGACGGTGAGGCCGCACAGCCTGGTGAGCTGGCCGGCCCCGGGACCACCGGCGGTCCCGGGGCGCCCGGGGCAGCCCGTGCCGGCGAGGCGGGCGCTGCCGCCCGCCTGTCCGCAGCGGACGGGCTGCCCGGCGACGGCTCCTCCCCCGCGATGCAGGCGCCGCCCAGCGGCTCCCCGGCCTTGTCCCGGGACCGGGTGGAATGGTCCTGGCAGCTGCTCACCGGCCTCACCGGGGACCTGGGAAGCGAACGCACCCCGCTAGGAATACCCTCGCCGCGGGTCACCGGACCGGACACGCCCGCGTCCGCGGCGCTCCGCCCCGGGACCGCCCGGCAGGCACCGGAGCGCCCGCACCTGGCTCTCAGCGGCTCCTCCGCGCAACCGGGCACCCCGGCCCAGGAGGACGCCGGATCCGACGACTCCCCGGCTGATCGCGGCACGGCCACCACGACCGCGGACGCCCCGCGGCAGGAGCCGCCCCGCTCTCCCAGCGCCCGCACGCAGGATCCCGCGAGCGCGTCCCCCTCCGGGATGCGGCCGGGCGGAACGGAAGACCCCGGCACGGACGCATCGCACACCCCCGGGGGCGCCAACCGGCCCGGCGGATCAGCCAGGACCACGCCACGATCCCCGGCCAGCGGCACTTCCCGGCCCGGGCGGTCCGGTGCCACCGGAGGCACCCGACCGGCGCCGGCGAGCACCGCTTCCCCTACCGGACCGGCTGGCGGCACGATCGGAACCGGCTCCGGCGCGCAGGCTCCCACCGGAACCGTCCCCGGCATCACTCACTCCGCCGGCGGCACCAGCGCTCCAGGCACCGCCCCCGGCACCACCGGATCCGCCGCTGGCGCGCGGCAGCACGCCCCGGGCCCC
>CAMCQD010000183.1 GCA_945876925.1 uncultured Dermatophilus sp. | reverse complement strand
GTCGATGTGTGCGGGAATCGTGATCTCGGCGACAGGCTTACCCGGGAACCCCGGGAGCGGCACAGCTCCCGGTGTGAGGCAAAACACATTCGCGCCATGAGCCGCCTCCTGTCCACCTCGCACGGACGCGCGGCCTGAGCCTGGCCACATCGCCCGCTTGTCTCACCTTCACCGGAACGATCCGAGTCTACTGATGACGGCGATACCCAGAAGATAAGGGTGACCTTACCTGGGAGAGGCCACGGTGCCGGTCCCGCCACCCGCGCTCCCTCGCGCCATCTGCGGCCTGGCCGGCCCGCAGGAACCGCGCAGCCGGCTACTACCAGGACGGGCGCAGCGCAGGCCCCCGGGCGCGCCCCCCTCTCCGGAGAGACCCCGCCCGACGCGCATCGCATCCCCGCGAAGACGCCCGCCATCCGGGCAGACGTTTCACCGACGGCTCACATAAGCGTCATATAGGGCTTTGCGTGATATGCCGCAACGGGCACTCACGAGAGCGCAGGCATCTTTAAGCCGCATACCCGATTCCACGGCATCGGACAAGAGACCCAGGGCCGTCTCCTCATCCACGGAAACCGGCCCGGCCCCGGCTACGACGATGACGATCTCCCCGCGCACCCGCTCCCGGGCCCATTCGGCGAGCTCGCCTAGTTCCCCGCGGACAATCTGCTCATATGTCTTAGTAAGTTCCCGGCACACGGCGGCGCGCCGCTGCGGTCCGAATGCCCCGGCCATCGCGGCCAGGGTCGCCGCCAGCCGGTGCGGGGCCTCGAAGAACACGAGGGTGCGGCGCTCACCGGCGAGCCCGGCCAGCGCACTCGCCCGGGCACCTTCCTTGCGCGGCAGGAACCCCTCGAAGCAGAACCGGTCCACGGGCAGCCCGGAAACCGCCAGCGCCGCCAGCACCGCGCTCGGCCCGGGCAGGCAGGTGACCGGCACATCCGCCCCGATCGCCTCCGTCACCAGGCGGTAACCCGGATCGCTCACCGAAGGCATCCCCGCGTCACTGACCAGCAGCACATCGGTGCCCGCGCGCAGGCGGGCGAGCAGCTCCCCGGAACGGGCGGCCTCATTGTGCTCGTGGAAGCTGACGATCTCCCCTGACGGGCGCAACCCGAGCCGGTCACACAACCGCAGCAGGCGCCGGGTGTCCTCGGCGGCGATGAGCGGAGCGGTGGCCAGCTGGGCACGCAGGCGCGCCGAGGCGTCACCGTCATTACCGATGGGCGTGGCCGCGAGATACAAGGTGCCCGGCTGCATCCTCCGATCCTGCCAGCCCAGGACACCGCTCCGGGCATGTGCCCGCATCGCCGGCAACCAGACTCGCCGCCGCCCCGCCACGGACAGGTTGACCGTCTGCGAGCTCGCGGCACCTACGATGGGCGGCATGACCGAGACGGAACGGCTGCGCCTGCGACTGCTCGGTCACCGGCCCGCCGGGACGCTGCGGGGATGGCTGGGCCCGATCATCGTGGCGATCTGGGGCGGCATCATCCGGTTCGCCGGCCTGGGATTCCCGGGCACGCTGGTGTTCGACGAGACCTACTACGTCAAGCAGGGCTGGTCGATGATCAAGTACGGCTACGAACGCCAGGTACTCGATTCACTCGCCGGAGCTGACGCGACCCCCAAGGTCGACGACGTGTTCGCCGGGGGCAACCCGGACGTATTCGGCACGGCCGCCGATTTCGTCGTCCACCCCCCCGTCGGCAAATGGCTGATCGGGGCCGGGGAGTGGCTGTTCGGGGTCGAGAACCCGTTCAGCTGGCGGGTCGCTTCCGCCGTCGCCGGCACGCTGGCCATCCTCATCCTGGCCCGGGTCGCCCGGCGGCTATTCGGCTCCACCACCCTGGGCGTCATCGCCGGCCTGCTGCTGGCAGTCGACGGGCAGGCGTTCGTGCACTCGCGCACCGGCCTGCTCGACATCTTCGTCATGTTCTTCGCGCTCGCGGCGTTCGCGGCGCTGCTGGCCGACCGGGACGCCTCCCGGGAACGGCTGGCCAGGTACGTAGGCGCCCTGCGCTCCGAGGGGGTCAAGGGCGACGACCCGCGGCTGCGGTACGGGCCGTGGCTCGGATGGCGGCCGTGGCGGTTCGCCGCCGCCGTCAGCCTCGGGCTGGCCACCGGGGTGAAATGGTCCGGGCTGTACTTCCTGGTCGCCTTCGGCCTGATGACGGTGCTGTGGGACATGGGCGCCAGGCGGGCGGCCGGCATCCGGTGCTGGTGGCGGGCGGCTGTGCTGCGCGAAGCCCCCCAGGCCGCGCTCACCCTCGTCGGCGGCACCCTGGTGGTGTACCTGCTGTCCTGGGCCGGGTGGTTCGCCAGCAGCGACGGCTACGACCGGCAGTGGGCGCAGGAGAACCCGGCCTCCGGACCGGGGACGCTGATCCCCGGTGCGCTGCGGTCGCTGTGGCATTACCACACGCAGATGCTGCAATTCCACCGCACCTTGCAGACGACGCACGACTACATGAGCAACCCGTGGTCGTGGATCGTGCAATCACGGCCGACGTCGTTCTACTACCAGGGCTTCGACCAGGGAACCGGCGAATGCACGGTGGACAAGTGCAGTTCAGCGATCACCAACCTGGGCAATCCGGTGATCTGGTGGGCCGGTGCGGCGAGCCTGGGCGTGCTGCTCGTCATGTGGCTGTGGAAACGGGACTGGCGCGCCGGCGCCGTGCTGGCCGGGTACGCCGGCGGCTACCTGCCGTGGTTCCTGCTGGAGGATCGCACCATCTACACGTTCTACGCGGTCGCCTTCGTGCCCTGGGTGGTGCTCGGCGTGGTGTACGTGCTCGGCCTCATCGCCGGGCCCCGCAACGCCACGCCCGAGCGGCGCCGGACCGGCCTCATCATCGTCGGCGCCTATGTCGTGCTCGCTGTGGCCGCGTTCGTCTTCTTCTACCCGGTGTACACCGCCGAGCTGATCCCGTACGACCACTGGCGGTGGCGCATGTGGCTGCCGTCCTGGATCTGACGGCGGCCTGACGGCGCGGCTAACGGTGCCGCGGCATTCCCCGGAGGGCGATGACGCCTCCGGTTACGAGCACGAGAACTACCGCGGCAGCCTGAAGCACCCGGGAAGCCGGATCCGCGATCACCCACGCGGCCAGGGCCAGGCAGGCGGCCAGCAGGGCGATCGCCTGCCACATGGCTACGCGCGCGTGCGGCGGCTGCGGGGAGCCGGTGCCCTCGGGGGCGGTGCTGGCGGCCGGGGCGGTGTGGCCAGCGGCTCCGGAAGCCGGGCCGGGCTCAGCGCCGGCGGCTGAGGCGCCGGGCCAGCTTTCCCCCGGCGCGGCCGAGCTGGGCCGCTGGCTCACCTCGGCTGGTGCCGCGGCGGCGCGCGGCAGCGGACCGGACGGCCAGGAGGGACCCTCGGGTGCCACCGACCTGAGTCCGGCTGCCCCGGGCCACGATTCCGGCGGGCGCAGGTCTGCCTTCCCGGTCAGCGCTGCGGGGCCGGCGTCGGGCAGGGTCGGGACCATGCGCCCAGGGTGACACGGCCCGGCGGGGCATCCGCAGCCCGCACGGACACATCCGGCTGGTACGCCCAGGGCAGCCGGCCCGGTAGCTGCACGACCCGCCCCAGGGCGGCACCGGACCACCGGGGAGGAGGCGGGGCACCCGGCAGGTAGCGACCGGAACTATCCCTTTCTCGGACCCCGCTGCACGTTTACGCAGGTAAACGCGCGCAGCCCCCGGAAAACGGTATTCCTGGAGTCGCTACGCCCAGGGCACCACCCCGGCAACGCACCCGGGACGACCGGGACGCACCCGGCAGATCGTGGCCGGGATCGTTCACTCGCCCGGCCGGAGAGGCCGCCCGCGGGTCAGGGAGCAGCCGCCGGGTGGGGCGAGCAGACGGGACTGGCAGGCGGGGATCCTCCTGGCCGGGTTTCCCCGGTGCGGCGTCCCCCGCGCTGCGCCGCCGCCCCGGCTAGGACTACCAGGGCGACCCCGGCCAGTTGCGTCGCCGAGGGGACCTGCCGCAGCACGATCAGGCCGAGTAGCACCCCGATGGCCGGTTCGAGTGCCATGAGGGTGCCGAAGGCGGCCTGGTTCATCCGGCGCAGGGCAATCATCTCCAGCGTGAACGGGATGACAGGCAGCAGCAGGGCCAGGCAGAACGCGGTCAGCAGCACCTGCGGCGTGATCGCGCCCCAGGCCTGCCCGACGCCGGCCGTGCCGGCCGTCACCGCGGCGAGCGGAACGGTGAAGGACAGCGCCGTGACTCTGGTGAACCGATCCCCCGCCCGGGCTGTCAGGAGGATGTACCCACCCCAGCCGACGGCTGACAGCGCGGCGAATCCCACTCCGGGGAGGTTAATCTCGCCCTTCCACGGTTCGGTCAGCAGGAGGACTCCGGCCAGCGCCAGCGCGGGCCAGGCCAGTGCGCTGCGCCGGGGGCTGCGCACGGCTGCGACTGTCAGCGGGCCGAGGAACTCGATCGCCACCGCCGTGCCCAGCGGAATCCGCGCGATCGCGGCCATGTACGAAGTGGCCAGCAGGCCGGTCATCAGGCCGAGTAGCACGAGCACGGGTACGTCGTCGCGGCGCACGGCCCGCAGCCTGGGACGGACGAGGGCGATGAAGATGAGCCCGCCCATTGATAGCCGCAGCCATGCCGTCCCGGCCGGTCCGACCTGGCCGATGAGCCCGACCGACAGCGCCGTGCCCAGCTGCACGGAGAGCATCGCGCCGACCGCCATCATCCACGGCGGCACGCTGCGGCGGGTGCCGCGAGCCACCTCAGCTGCCAGCATGACCGGCCTCCCGCGCAGACAGCAGCCGGGTGGCTGAGGTGATCCCGGGCGAGAACCGCCCGATCTCGGCGAGTAGCTGCGCGCCAGCGGCGGCGAGCTGCTCGCTGGGGCAGGGGCCGAGGGCGTCGAGCACGAACAGGGCGCACGTCGTGTGC
>CAMCQD010000182.1 GCA_945876925.1 uncultured Dermatophilus sp. | reverse complement strand
CCGCGCATCGTGATGGCACGCATCACCATGTCGTAGATGTTCAGCGGGAAATCACCCGGCGGCAGCCCGTTGAGCACCATCGTCGAACCGGGCCGCATCATGCCCAGCGTCTGCTCGAACGCCTTCGGTGAGACCGCGGTCACCAGCGCGGCGTGCGCGCCGCCCACCTGGCGCTGCAGGTAACCCACCGGGTCGGTGTGGCGCACGTTGATCGTCATGGTGGCGCCGAGCCTGGCGGCCAGGTTCAGTTTCGCCTCGTCGACGTCGGTGGCGATCACCTGGTAGCCCATCGCCCGCGCGTATTGCACGGCCAGGTGCCCCAGCCCGCCGATGCCGGAGATGATCACCCAGTCGCCGGGTTCGGCGTCGGCCATCATCAGGCCCTTGTACACGGTCAGTCCCGCGCAGATCAGCGGCGCGGCATGCAGATAATCCAGTCCGCCCGGCAGGTGCGCCAGGTAGGCCGCCTCGGCCAGCACGTATTCGGCGAAGCCGCCGTCGGCGTCGTAGCCGCTGCGCACCTGGCGGTCGCACAGCGTCTCCCAGCCGGACAGGCACTGCTCGCAGCGCCCGCACGCCCAGTGCAGCCACGGGACGCCCACCCGGTCGCCGAGCCCGGCCTGGTCGACCCCGGCCCCGAGCTGCACCACCTCGCCGACGGCCTCATGGCCGGGGATGCGCGGCAGCGCCGGCTTGTCGGGCCAGTCACCGTTCACGGCGTGCAGGTCGGTGTGGCACACCCCGCAGGCCCGCACCCGGATGAGCACCTGGCCCGGGCCGGGGCTGGGCACCGGAACCTGCCGCAGTCCGAGGGGGGCGCGGAACTGCGTGACGACCGCGGCGCGCATCGTGCTCACCGGCTACTCCATTCCCGCCTGGATCGCGGTGATCGCGACCGTGTTGACGATGTCCGAGACCAGGGCGCCCCGGGAGAGGTCGTTGACCGGCTTGTTCAGGCCCTGCAGCACCGGCCCGATCGCCAGCGCCCCGGCGCTGCGCTGCACGGCCTTGTAGGTGTTGTTGCCGGTCTGCAGGTCCGGGAAGATGAGCACCGTGGCGTGCCCGGCGACTGGCGAGCCCGGCAGCTTCGTGCGGGCCACCGCCTCGTCGACCGCGGCGTCGTACTGCAGCGGGCCGTCGACGGCCAGCCCGGGGGCGCGTTCGCGCACCAGGCGGGCTGCCTCGATGGTCTGCTCCACGTCGGGCCCGGTGCCCGAGGTCCCGGTCGAGTAGCTGAGCATCGCCACCCGGGGCTCGATGCCGAACTGGCGGGCGGTGGCAGCCGAGCTGATCGCGATATCGGCGACCTGCTCCGGAGTGGGGTTCGGGTTGACGGCGCAGTCACCGAAGACCAGCACCTGGTCGGCCAGGGCCATGAGGAACACCGAGGAGACCACGGACACTCCCGGCTTGGTCTTGATCACCTCCAGGGCGGGCCGGATCGTGTGCGCGGTGGTGTTCACCGACCCTGAGACCATGCCGTCGGCCAGAGCCTCGTAGACCATCATCGTGCCGAAGTAGCTGACGTCGAGCATGCGCTCGCGGGCCTGGTCGAGGGTGACGCCCTTCTTCGCGCGCAGCTGCGCGTACCTGGCGGCGAAGCGCTCCCGGTGCTCGCTGGTCGCGGGATCGATCAGCTGCGCCCCGGAGATGTCAAGCGATTCGGCGGCTGCCAGCTCCCTGATCCTGGCCGGGGGGCCGAGGAGGGTGAGCCGGCAGATCCCGCGGGCGAGCAGCCGGTGGGCGGCGCGCAGGATGCGCGGCTCGGTGCCCTCGGGCAGGACGATGTGCCGGCCGGCCTTGCGGGCCTCCGCAAGCAGCCGGTGCTCGAACATCAGCGGGGTGACGACGTCCGCGCGGCCGGTCGCATGCGAGGTGTCCAGGAGGACGGCGGGGTCGGCCTGCTCGGCGAAGAGCCGGCGCGCCTCGGCGAGCTGCACCGAGTTCAGCGTGGCCGGCACCCGTTCGTCGCCGCCGAGGACCTGGCAGGCCTGCTCGATGGTGCGCCGGGTGCGCAGTAGCGGGACGCCGCCGCTCAGCTTGCCCCACAGGGTGACGATGCCGGCGCTCAGCTCCCAGGGGCCGGCGGCGATGGCCGCGGCCGGTCGCGGGAACTTCCCGGCGGCTGCGCCGATGAGCAGGCCGAGCGGGATCGAGCTGCGGTCGGCGGAGAAGAGCACCGTGGAGCCGGGGTGCACCAGCGGCAGCAGGTTCGCCAGTTCCATGCCAGCGACCAGGAGATTCCCGGACCGGATACCGGACAGGTCGTCCGGGCCGGCCACCACGTGAGCCGCGAGGGCCTGCATGGCACCGGCCAGGCCGCTGACCGCGCCGGTCACCTCATCGACGACGAAACCGGGCACCGGCAGGCCGCCCAGCTGCGCGGCGCCGAGCCGTTGCCCGGCAGCCCGGGGGGTGATCACGGCGAGGACCTGCGCGTAGTTGCCGGTGGCCTCATCGATGGCGACCTGGGCCTGCTGGCTGATCGCCTCCGCGTCACCCCCCGGCGGGTACCACCAGCACCATCGGCGCGTCGATGTTGGCCGAGATGCGGGTGTTCCAGGAGAACTCGATGGGCGCCAGCGAGCAGTCGTACTCGCTGCCGAGCACGAGCATCGCCTCGTAGCGGGCGGCGCACTCTGCGTAGCGGTCGATCACCTGCGCTAGCGCCGCGGACGGGTTGTGCAGCACATCGGCGGCCGTCACTCCCCAGTGCGTCACGGAGGCGTGCGCGCCGGCCTGCTCCAGCATCGCCGCCAGCACGCGGTCGGTGCCCGGGCCGGCCACGATCGGCCGGAAGACCCCGGCCGTGCCGTAGCGCCGGGTCAGCTCGGGCAGCAGGCCGGAGGCGAATTGCAGCAGGTGCGGGCAGTGCCCGGTCGGGCACAGGTAGACCGCCGGGCGGGCGGATGCGGTGCTCACGGGATTGCCTGCGCTCAGGGCGTCATGACCCGGGCGATGATCGCGTCCAGTCCGGCCGGCTCGGAGCCGAGGGCGGCGATCACTGCCTGGCGCACGATGACGGCATCCGGCACCGGCGCGGCCCCGGGATCCGGCGCGGGCGCCGCGCCCTGGGCCGTCTCCGCAGCCGCGGCCGTCCCGGGCTGGTCAGCGGACGTCCCGCCGCCGGCGTGCCCCTCCCCGCCGCCTCCCCCGCTGCCGGCCGGGATCAGGCGCAGGCCGCGCTGCTGGGCGTACTCCCTGGCCAGCGCGGTGACGATGTCGTTCGCCTCCAGCTGCAATGCGGTCTGGCCGCTGGCGAGCAGCTCATCGACGGTGGCCGTGGTCAGAATTCGTCGTGACATGCGGGCGCCTCCTACTATCCCGTGACCTGTCCGGTGACGGAGCCGATGGCATTGACGGCGGCTTCCCGGGCGGCCAGGATGCCGGACTCGGTGCCCGACAGCCACATGCGTCCGTAGACACCCACCGAGTTCATGTGGTTGAGGAAGATGGGGGCGGCCTTCTCGGCCTCATTCGCGGCCAGGTTGATATCGGCGGCGGGCTCGACCTCCATGACCAGCATCGTCTGGCCGCCTTCGATCATGGTGCCGCAGTTGCTCCGGTTGAGAATCTGCGCCTGGTACGGGTGCACGTTCGTGATGATCTGCTCGGAGGCGATCCGCGGCGCGACCTGGCTGGTCTCCTCCAGCCCGAGCGTCCCGAGCACCACCTCACCGGCCCGCAGGACCTCGGCCTGGTTCTCCGAATGCACCTCGAACATGCCGTACTGCCGCTCGACCAGCTGCGCGCCCGGTTTCACGTCGACCGCCTTGAGCACCTGGTCGACGACGCGGAATACCCAGTTACCCGGCGACATCTCGACGTACAGCGCGCTCATTCCCTCGATCGGCGGCGACCCGGCCGCGATCGCGCCGGCGAAGGCGGCGAACTGGGGCTGCAAGCGGTCCAGGTGGCAATAGGCGCGCAGTGAGAATTCGCTGTCCCGGGACATCACCAGGCTCCCTTCGCGGTGACCGGCCGGGCCCAGCTGGCCACCCCGAGCGGGGTCACGAGCATGGGCTCCGGGGCGACCATCGTGGCCACCCCGGTGATGGCGGACATGATGCCCGCGAGGCCGGTGAACGCCGACGTGCCACCGACCAGGTGGATCTGCTCGACGCCCTGGCCGGCGATCGCGTCGCGCACGATCGTCGAGATCTTCTCCAGCGTCGGGCGCACGACCGCCAGCAGTTCCTCCTGCCGGGCGGGGTCGACCTTGAGTTTCTCGGCCTGGGCGAAGCTGATCTTCCTGGCCCCCGCGATGACCAGCGACAGGTGGGTGCCGCCGCTGGGCTCGTCGAGCGTGGTGACGACGTGGCCGTCGTGCAGGATCGCCACGCCGGTAGTGCCGCCGCCGATGTCGACCACGGCCCCGTCGGTGACGCCGAGCACGGCGTTCGCGGCCGTGGGCTCATCGACGACCTCATCGCAGTCGAGGCCGGCGCCTTCGAGCACGTAACGATGCGCCCGGTGGTCGGCCGGGGAGGTGCCCGGTGGCACGGTGACCGCCCCGTTGCCCAGCTGGCGTCCGGTCGCGTTCTCCAGCGTGTCCTTGAGCTCGCGGACGACCGCTGTCGCGCCGGCGAAGTCCCACACGATCCCGTCGCGCACCACGTCGGCGGATCTGCTGGCGGCGGCTAGCGGTTCACCGTCCTCGCCGGTGACGACGAGGACGGTGAACGCGGTGCCCAGGTCAACGCCCACCCGGATCGGGGTGCCGTCTCCGATCGGCCCGGGCCTGGCCAGCGCCCTCGCGGCCCGCTGCATCGTCATGGCGACGTCCCGGCTCATTCCCGCACCCCCGCCTTGAGCCGCAGCTGGAGGAAGTAGAAGGCGGAGCTGAGCCGGTTGAGGGCGTGGCAGATGCTCGCCCCGTAGGGGTGGTGCGGGCTCGGGAACGCCTCCATCGCGGTGATCTCGATCTCGCGCGCGGTGGTGCGCGCCATGTTCAGCCAG
>CAMCQD010000181.1 GCA_945876925.1 uncultured Dermatophilus sp. | reverse complement strand
GGCCGGATCGGCCGCGCCCGTCACCTGACCCGGCAGCGCCTCCCGCGGGGCTTGCCCGGGGTGGCCGAGCGCTCCGAGCCACAGGGTTACCGCCCAGGTGGCCGCGTCCCAGCCCGCTGGCCACCAGCCGGCCCGGTCCCAGTCGAGCACGTGCACCTGTCCCTGCCGGCCGGCGACGAGCTGATCGCGGGAGAAGTCCCCGTGGGCTGCCGTGCGCGGGAGGCGGGCCAGGCGCGGTCCGATCTCCGGCCGCAGTTCCCGCACCCGGGACGACCAGTCACCGCCGGCGTGATCGATGGCGCGTACCCCGTTGGCGACTTCGGCTAGCGCCCGGGCGACATCGGGAACCGGCAGTTCCCGCCCGGCGGCTCCGCTGGTAGCGAGCTGGGCGAGGGGAACGGGGCCGTCCCCGGGCCGCCAGGGATGCCCGGGCACCCAGGGCAGGACCGCCTGGGTGCCGTCCGAGTACAGCCTCAGCACGGCCTCCCGGGGGCCGGGCCGGCCGGGGCGCACGCCCGTCCAGCGTCCGACGAACCTGCGGCCCGGGTTGTGGCTGAGCGTCCGCACGGTGCCGGCCGGGCCGGGGTGCCCGGGCAGGGGAACCGGCCAGCCGGTGTCCGGGCGGAACCCGGCGAGGGCGGGCAGCGCCCGGTCCGCTGCCGCGGCGGTGACGAACATCCGCTGCTGCTCGTCTATTTCCCAGGCCACACCGGCCCGCTGCGCAGCCTGGACGTCCTCGGGCTGGTGCCGCCGGGCCGTCCCCGGGGAGTACCCGCGCACGAGGAGCCACGGGGCGTCCCGGCCAGGGGCGGGGCGCAGCGCGGCGATCACCGCGGCGGCTGGCCGCAGCCGCAGGCGCTCCACCTGGTAGCCGCCGCCCCAGGTGGCCGCGAGCCGTCCGATCGCCTCCGGGTCGAGCACGGTCCGCAGGGCCGGGAGGTCCTCGTGGGCGCGGGCCACCTGCTCATCGGCGGGGTTCACGAGCCCGTCCTCGCGGCTGATCCGGCGGCCAGCGGGTGCGGGCGTTCCCTCAGGCGGCCTCCGCCCAGCTCGACCACCCGGTTAGCCAGGCGCAGCAGCCGTTCATCGTGGGTGACGAGCAGCGTGGTCCGTCCCGCGCACAGCCGCTGGAGGGCATCGGCCAGGGCCTCCACCGCGACCGCGTCGAGCCCGGTGGAGGGTTCGTCCAGGAGCACGATCCGGGGCCGGCGCACCATGGCGCGGGCGACGGCGAGCCGTTGCCGCTGCCCCCCGGAGAGGGTCACGCCCCGCTCCCCCGCCTCCCGGTGGATGCCGTCCGGGTGGGCGTCGATCACCTCGCCCAGCCCGGCCTGGCGCAGCGCCTCCTCGACTTCTTCGTCGGAGGCGCTGAGCCGCCCGAGGCGGACGTTCTCGGCGAGGGTCCCCGAGAGGACGGCGCTGTCCTGGAGCACGACGGCGATGGCCTCGCGGATGCTCTGCGCGGTCAGGCCGGCGGCGTCGTGGCCGTCGATGAGGATCTGCCCGCTGCTGGGGCTGGCGAAGCGCAGCAGCAGCGCCAGCAGGGTCGATTTGCCTGCCCCGCTCGGCCCGACGATGGCGACCCGTTCCCCGGCGTCCACGACCAGATCGGCGGCGCGCAGAACGGGCCGGGCCGGGTCGTATCCGGCGGTGAGCGCACGCAGTTCGATCCGGCCCGGGAGGGGGGCCGGGACGTCCCCGCCGGCCTGGGCGGCTGGCAGGTCACGGGCCCAGCTGGGCTGCGCCGGGGGCTGCGCCTCCTCCAGGGTGTCGGCGATGCGTTCCCCGGAGGCGGCTGCGCGGGCGATCCGGCCGGTGTGCTTGGCGACATCGCGCAGCGGCTTGAACGTCGTCTTCAGGTAGGTGATGAACACGACGAGCTCGCCCAGGGTGATCGCCCCGGACAGTACCCGCCAGCCGCCGGCGGCGAGGATGAACCCGGTCGCGATGCCGACGATGAGGTCGGTGCGGCGTTCCAGGCCGGCTGCCAGCTGCCGGGCCCGCACCCCCGCCCCCAGGCCCTTCCGGTCGGCGGCGCGGAACCGGGCCGACAGGTGGTCGCCGAGCCCGTAGGCCTGCACCGTGGTGATGGCGCCGAACGCCTCCGCGGCGTCACCGGCCAGTTCCCCCTCCCGCTGCCGCTGCGAGCGCGAGGCCGCGGTGATCCGGGCCCCGGCGGCGCGGCCCGAGAGGAGCAGCACGGGGAGCACGATCAGCGCGATCGCGCCCAGCACCGGGTCGAGGACGAGGACGACGCAGACCATCCCGAGCACCGTGGCCACGTTGGCGATCATCGGCATCCCGGCGCTCACGCCTGCTTCCTGGATGCGGGCCACGTCCGAGACGACCCGGTTGACGAGGTCACCGGAGCGGCTGCCCGCGTGGAAGGACGGATGCGCGGCTAGCAGGCGGGCGTGCACGTGGCTCCTGAGCCGGGCGGATACCCGCGCTCCCACGTGGGCGAACGCCAGCGCGGACAGGTAGGCGGCCCCGGCCCTCAGCGCGGCCACGGCGGCGACCGCGGCCCCGGCCACGGCGAGCAGCGCGGGCGAGGACAGCCCGGCGGCCCAGCTGGCCCCGGCCTCACCGGTGCCGGTGCTGCCGGGGCCGGTGAGCATCCGTGCTCCGATGATGTCGATCACCCAGCTGACCGGCCACGGCTCCAGCAGCCGGGCGGCTACCTCGGCCCCGATGACCGCCACTCCCCCGGCCGCGAGGAGCCGGGAGCCGGCCAGGTGAGGGCGCAGCAGGCGCAGCGTCCGCCGGAACGCCCCCGGGGACGGCGCGTGGCGGCCGCTCACCGGCCAGCTCCGGCGAGCCGGGCCGGGGCGGTCCGTTCCGGTCCGGCGGCGAGGATGCGGTCGACGACGCTGGCCCAGCTGAACCGCGCGGCGGCGGCGCGGGCCGCGCGTCCCATCCGGGCCCTGGCCAGCGGGTCGGCGGCGAGGGCGGTGAGGGCGGCGGTGAAGGCGTCCTCGTCCCCGGGCCGGACCAGGTGGGCTTCGCCGGGCCGGAGCAGGACTGGCAGGTCGGCCACCGCCGAGATCACCGACGGCAACCCGGCGGCGAGGTATTCGGCGACCTTGAGCGGGGAGAAGTAGGCGTCCCCGGCGGGGTAGGGCGCGGCGGCGATGTCCGCCCCGGCCAGGTGAGCGGGTACGAGGCCGGGGGCGACCTGCCCGCAGGCGGTCACGGGCAGGCGGTACTGCCGGGCCAGGGCGAGCACGCCCGGCAGGCACGGGCCGTCGCCGATGAGCAGGAGGCGCACGGGATGACCGCGGCGGGCGGTCCGGGCCGCGGCGCGGACGAGCTGATCAGTGCCGTGCCAGGGCCGGAACCCGCCGGCGAAGGCGACCACCGGTTCCCGGGTGTCCCGGGCGCGCACGGCGCGGTACCGGAGTAGGTCGACCCCGTTGGGGACGACGCGCACCGGACGCCCGGATAAGTCCGCGGCCCAGTCCGCTACCGGGCTGCTGACCGCCACCACCGAGCCGGCGGCGCGCAGGGCGGCCCGGCTCATCGCGGTGGCCGCTTCGGCGTCGCATAGGTCGCGATGCTCGGCCTGCTCGGTGACCAGCGGCGCGTTGACTTCCAGGATCGTCTGGGCTCCGGCGCCGCCTGCCGCCGTGATGGCCGCAGCCGAGAACAGCGCGTACCGCTGGTACGCCACCGGCGCGGGGTCATCCGGGCCGCAGTAGTGCCGGCACCGGGCGACGAGGGCGGCGGCCACGCCGGCGGCGTGCCGGTCAAGCGCCATGAGCTCCTGTTCCCGTGCTGCCGGGCTGGTGGCGCGCGCCCTGGGCAGCCTGACGATCTCGATGCCCTCCAGGCCTGGGGGGACCGGGCCGCCCAGGCGGGAGGTCACGAGAATGGTCCGCCCGCCGGCGGCGCGGGCCCGCGCGTGCAGTTCGCGCAGGACCGCCTGCACGTGCACCGAGGCGCCTTTGCCGCCGAAGGCGGGGATACCGGGGTCGGTGAGCAGGTAGATCACGTCCCGCAGGCTGATGCCGCCGCTCATGCCGCCCCCTGCTCTCCCGCGGACCGTCCCTGAGCCACAGACCTGGTCAGCTCGCGCAGGTAGCCGGCCTGGACCGGGACGTCGAACCGTTCCCGCACGAGCGCCCGGGCCCCGGCCGCCAGCCGCCTCGCCAGGGCGTCGTCGGTGGTGACGCGGTGCAGGGCCCGGGCCAGCGAGGCGGGATCGCCGGGTTCTGCCAGCAGGCCGGTCGATTCGTCGCAGACGGCCTCGACGACGCCGCTGACCGGCGTGGATACCACCGGGGTGCCCAGTGCCATCGCTTCTAGCAGCACGGTGGGCAGGCCGTCGCGGTCGCCGTCGGGGGCGATGATGCACGGCGCCGCGAACGCGTCCGCGGAGGCGATGAGGTCCAGGACGTCGTGCTGGGGCAGGGCGCCGGGCATGGCGACCAGGCCGGCCAGCCCGAGTTCGTCGCGGCGGGCCCGCAGCGGGGCTTCCAGCGGGCCGGAGCCGACGAGGGTGACGCGTACCGGGGTTCCCTCGTCGCGCAGCAGGGCCACGGCTTCGAGCAGCACCGGCCAGCCTTTCTTGGCGACCAGCCGCCCCACGGCCGCGATGAGCGGCATCGCACCGGCGACCCGGGCGGGGGCGGGCCGGGCGGCCAGCACGGCTGCCTCGACGCCGTTGTAGATCCTCGTGATGCGCGCGCCGGGGTAGGCGCCGCGCAGGTACCCGGCGGTTGAGTCGCTCACCGCGATGACGGCGTCCGCGCTGCGCATGACCTGCTCGCGGCGGGCGGGATCGTACCCGGTGTGGAAGATGTCCTTGGCGTGGGCGGTGACGGTCCAGGGCAGGCCGGTCAGCGCTGCGGCGAGCCGGGTGGTGCGCCCGGCGGCCGTGACGAAGTGCGCGTGCAGGTGGCTCACCTGATTCTCCAGCGCCCACGCCGCGACCTGGAGGGCCTGGGCGGCGACCCCGGGTTCCTC
>CAMCQD010000180.1 GCA_945876925.1 uncultured Dermatophilus sp. | reverse complement strand
CGATCTCCCCGGCGGTAAGGGCCGCGCGCGGAAGCTCGATCATGGTGCCGACCGGCACGTCGTTGAGGTCGACGCCGGTCTCGCGGCTCACCTCAGCGGCAACCGCCTTGATGCCCTCCTTCATGATCTCCAGCTCCTGCACGGCGCCGACCAGCGGGATCATGATCTCCGGGCGGGGGTCGCGTCCCCGCTTGCGCTGGTGTGCCGCCGCTTCGAGGATGGCGCGCGCCTGCATGGTGAACAGGCCCGAGATGGCCAGGCCGAGGCGCACGCCGCGCAGGCCGAGCATCGGGTTCTGCTCGTGCAGCCGCTCGACCGCGGCCAGCAGCGCCTTGTCGTCGTCGGTGGCGCCGTCACCGCTCTCGGCCACGGCGACCTTGACCGCCATCTCCTCCAGCGAGGGAAGGAACTCGTGCAGCGGCGGGTCGAGCAGGCGCACCGTCACCGGCAGGCCGTCCATCGCCTCGAAGATGTCGATGAAGTCGAGCCGCTGCAACGGCAGCAGGGCCGCGAGCGCGACGTCCTTATCCGCGGGCGACTCGGCCAGGATGAGCCGCTCGACCAGGCCGCGGCGGTCGCCCAGGAACATGTGCTCGGTGCGGCACAGGCCGATTCCGCTAGCGCCGAAGCGGCGGGCGCGGGCGGAGTCCTCGGCGTTGTCGGCGTTGGCGCGCACCTTGAGGCGGCGCTGGGCATCGGCCGTGGTCATGATCCGGTCGACCGCGCTGACCAGGTCATCGGCCTCGATCTGGGCGCGGGACAGCTCGCCTTCGAAGTACTGCACGACCGGGGGGGCGACCACGGGCACCTCGCCCTTGAAGACCTCACCGGTGGTGCCGTCGATGGAGATGATGTCCCCGGCGTGCAGGACGCGCCCGTCAGGCAGGGTCAGGGTCTGGTTCTTGACGTCGACGTTGAGTTCCTCGGCGCCGCACACGCAGGTCTTGCCCATGCCGCGGGCCACGACGGCCGCGTGCGAGGTCTTGCCGCCGCGGCTGGTGAGGATGCCCTGGGCGGCGATCATGCCGTTGAGGTCGTCCGGGTTGGTCTCCCGGCGGACCAGGATGACCCGGCCGCCGTCAGCGGACAGGTTGACCGCCGCGTCGGAGTCGAACACGATCGCGCCAGTAGCAGCCCCGGGCGAGGCGTTCATACCCTTGGCGATGCGCTCCTTGCGGGCGCCGTTGTCGAACCGCGGGAACATCAGCTGCACGAGCTGGTCACCGGTGACGCGCTGCAGCGCTTCTTCCTCGGTGATGGCGCCTTCGTCAACCAGCTGGCAGGCGATCTTGAAAGCGGCCTCGGCGGTACGCTTGCCGACCCGGGTCTGCAGCATCCACAGTTTGCGGTTCTGCACGGTGAACTCGATGTCGCACAGGTCCTTGTAGTGCTCTTCGAGCTTGTGCATGATGCCGATCAGCTCGTCGTAGGCGGGCTTGTCGACCTTTTCCATGTCGGCGAGGCTCATCGTGTTGCGGATACCGGCGACGACGTCCTCGCCCTGGGCGTTCTGCAGGTAGTCACCGTAAACGCCCTTAGCACCGGAGGCGGGGTCGCGGGTGAAGGCGACGCCGGTACCGGACTCCATGCCCAGGTTCCCGAACACCATGGTGCACACGTTGACCGCCGTGCCCAGATCCGCGGGAATCCGCTCCTGGCGCCGGTACAGCACCGCGCGGTCGCTGTTCCACGACCGGAACACGGCCCGCATGGCCTCCAGGGTCTGCTCGCGGGGATCCTGCGGGAACGGCTTGCCGGTGGCTTCCTGGATGATGCCCTTGAACCGGTCGGCGATCGCGGCCAGGTCATCGGCGTCCAGGCCGAGGTCGCTCGTGGTGCCCTTGGCGCGCTTGGCCTCGTCGAGCACCTCCTCGAACTTCTCGCCATCCAGGCCGAGCACCGTCTTGCCGAACATCTGCAGCAGGCGGCGGTAGGAGTCGTAGGCGAACCTCGGGTTACCGGTGACCTTGGCCAGGCCCTCCACCGAGGCGTCGTTCAGGCCGATGTTGAGGACCGTCTCCATCATCCCGGGCATCGAGAACTTCGCACCGGAACGCACCGAGACCAGCAGCGGGTCGGCGGGGTCGCCGAGCTTCTTGCCCATCTCGGCTTCGATCATGGCGATGTGCTCATCAATCTGAGCAGATAATTCCTCCGGCTCACGGCCCTCGGCCAGGTATGCCTTGCACGCGTCGGTCGTGATGGTGAACGAAGGCGGTACTGGCAAGCCCATGTTGTACATCTCGGCAAGGTTCGCTCCCTTGCCGCCGAGCAGGTCCTTGAGGTCTTTGTTTCCCTCAGAGAGGGCGTACACGTACTTAGGCATGAACCGAATTCCTCCGACGCTTCGTTGAGAAGGCAGTAATCACAGCAAGGCCCTGAGGCAGGGGCGTTGAGAACGACTCAGGCCGGCCGCCCCTCGCCGGCACGGCACCAGGTCTACCAGAACCGGCACCAAGGCTAGTGGGCTGTCCAGACCACGCCCGGGCGGAAGGTCCCGGGCCGGGTCAGGCGGAGTGTCCCGCGCCCGGGCGCTGCCCGTTACCGGCGCGATCCTGGCCACCGCGGCTCACGGCGGCGGGCGCGGCGCCGAGCACGGCACCCAGGGCCGCCGCGTATCGCGGCACGTCGGAGCACGCCATCAGCTCCCGCACGGAATGCATCGACAGCATCGGGGCGCCCACGTCGGCGGTGACCGCGCCGGTGAGGGCCGCGCTCATCGGCCCGATGGTCGAACCGCAGGGCAGATCGGTGCGATTGACGAAGGTCTGCAGCGGCACCCCGGCCCGTTCGCAGGCCAGCGTGAAAGCGGCCGCCCCGGCGGCGTCGGTGGCGTAGCGGCCCTGGGCGTTGACCTTGAGCACCGGCCCGCCGCCGGCGAGCACGTGATGGCGCGGCTCGTACCGCCCGGCGTAGTTCGGGTGAACCGCGTGCGCCATGTCGGCCGACACCACGAACGAGCCGGCCAGCGCGGCGAGCACGTCCGCGCGATCGCCGCCCCCGGCCAGCACGATCCGTTCCAGCACCGCCGGGAGCAGCTGGGAGGCCCCTCCCCGGCTGCTCTGCGAGCCGATCTCCTCGTGATCGAACAGCGCGAGCACCGGCAGCCGGGGACCCCCCGGGGATCCCGCGGGCCCGGCCGGGCCGCCCGCCCCCGGCGCGGTGACGGCGTCGATGAGCGCCACCGTTCCGGCGAAGACCGTGGTGAGGTTGTCCAGCCGGGGTGCCGCCAGCAGATCCCCCTCCCGGCCGAGCCGGGCGCACGGGGTGACGTCGTGCAGCATGGCGTCGAAGGCGAGCAGGTCACCGGCCGGGACGCCGAGCTGCGCGGCCAGCCACTCCCGGAAGGAACCGCTGCCGTGACCGGCTCCCCAGACCGGGGCGAGGTGCAGCTGCCGGTTGACCGGGGACGGCCCGTCCGCGGCCGCGCGGTCCAGGTGAATAGCCAGGTTCGCCACCCGGGCGACCGGGTGGCGGTGGTGGAACAGCCGGACCGAACCGCCCGCGGGCGCGCCGGGGTCACGGACCACGGCCCGCCCGGCTATCCCCAGGTCGCGGTCGAACCAGCTCGCCAGCAGCGGGCCGCCGTATACCTCGACGCCGAGCATGTCCCAGCCGCAGTCCTGGTAACCCGGCTCCGGCTTGAGGCGCAGGCCAGGTGAGTCGGTGTGCCCGCCGACCACGGTGAACGATGCCGGCGCGGGCCAGCCGGCGCTGCGCTCCAGGACCTCGCTGCTCCAGGCGACCAGCGCGCCCTCGCGCACCACGAGATACCGCCCGGGCCGGCCGGGCCAGCGCCCGGTCTCCGGCAGCGGGGTGAACCCGGCCAGTTCCAGCAGCCGCCGCGCGCCCGCGACGGCATGGAAGGGCGTCGGGGCGGCGTCGATGAACGCACCCAGCGCACCGGCCGAACGGTCGAGCATCTGCTACCTCACTCGTACAGCACATAGGAAGGCTGCGGGGTGAGCGCGAGCACTTCCTTCGGGGTCATGATCGGGCCGAATTCAGCATCTTCGGTGTAGAAGAGCTTGAAACCGGCATACACATGCCTGGGCTTGACCCGCATGATGGTATTCCAGGTGGTCACCTTCATATCCCGGGAGCCGATTCCGTCGACCGAGACGATCTGGGTCAGGCCGGGGTGATACTTCAGATCCTGCGGCTGGCGCACGATACCGACATTGAGCTGGTGGTACAGCATGATCTTCTGCGGCAGATTGTTCTCGGCGACGAGGCCGGCCAGGTATTCGGCGGTCTGATCGAGTTCCTTCCCGGTCACGTGGCCGAAAGTCCGCATCGGCACCTCATTGGGCCCCATCCGCCACTCCGGGTCGAGCGCGACCCCGACATCGGGCTGCTTGAGGAACTTCTCGTAGTACTTGACCTCGGTGACGAAATCGGACCTGCCGGGCTGGATGGCCAGCAGCAGGTATCCGTTCCGGGCGCGCACGGCGTCCAGGTGCCTCTGAACCGCCTCATCGCTGGCCCGCCCGCGGTACATGCCGTCAGGGCCGGGAGTGCCGTGCACCACCGTGGCGATGAACTCCGCCACCGGGAGCACCTTATTGACCCCGTCGCCGTAGTTCTTCCCGACCTCCACGATCTCGGAGATGCGGTCGGGCAGCGCCCCGACCCCGAGCTTGCCCAGCACCGGGCCGCTGCCTTCTATGCCCGCATACCCCACCACGCGGTAGTCGGGGAAGAGCCGGCGTCCGCCCATCGGCAGGGCCGCGCCCTCATCCGAGTCCTGCTGCTCCTGCTGGACCTGGGTACTCGCAGGCGGATCACCGGGAGTTCCGCCAGAGCACGCCGCCAGGAGCGCTAACAAGACGGCGCCGGTGTCCGCGACTGACCGGTACCGAGCGTTTCTGCTCATCTGCTCATCTCCGGTGGATTCGGAGTCGGCGCCCGCATCGCCGCAGCAGTCCTGTCCTGGGCCGATGCCGGCGCGGGGCGCGAAGGTCCGCACCACTGTACGAG
>CAMCQD010000179.1 GCA_945876925.1 uncultured Dermatophilus sp. | reverse complement strand
GCCCGCGCCCGGCGCCGCGCCCGGGCCCGGCCGGCGGCACGCGGTCCAGGTGCTCATCGATGAGGTGATGTCCCGCCCGGCGGGCACGGTGACGCTGGTACCTACCGGGCCGCTGACCAATGTGGCCCTGGCCGCCCGGCTCGAACCGGGCATCATCGGGCGGGTCCGCGACGTGGTCTTCATGGGCGGCGGTTACCACACCGGCAACGCCACCGCAGTCGCCGAGTTCAACGTGCACGCCGACCCCGAGGCCGCCGCCATCGTCATCGGCGCGGGCTGGCCGGTGACGATGGCCGGGCTCGACCTCACCCATCAGGTGATCGCGACCCCGGAGGTGATCGCGCAGATCGCCGCGCTGGGCACGCCGCGCGCCCGGGTGGCCGCGCAGCTGCTCGACGTGTACGGCGAGGCCTACCGCGCCGACGGGCGCGGGTTCGCCGGGGCGGCCGTGCACGACCCGTGCGCGGTGGCGCTGGTCGCCGCTCCGGAGCTGTTCACCTGCCGTGCCGCGCCGCTGAGCGTCGAGCTCACCGGTCAGCACACCCGCGGCATGACCGTGGCGGACCTGCGCCGCGCCGCCCCGGACGGGTGCCGCACCAGGGTCGCCACCGGGGCCGACGTGCCCGGGTTCTGGGAGCGCCTGCTGGCCGCGCTGGCCTGACCGGCCTGCCCTCGCTCAGCCGGTCAGCGATGCTGGGAGACCGGCTGAGCGGCAGCGCCGGCCCGGGTGATCCGGGCGCGGGACAGCAGCGTCACCGCGAGCGCGAGCACGGCCCCGAGCAGGAGCTCGGCTACGAGCGCGCCACCGGTCAGGAACGGGTTCACGCCCACGTGGGCCAGCCGCTGCCCGCCCAGCGACCCCGAGCACAGGGCGCACGCCACGGCCGTCAGCACGCCGGTGAGCACCGCGCTGATGACCGCCACCGCGGACAGCATCCGCACCGTCCGCGCCGCCGGCTCCTCCTGCGCCCGCAGCCAGGTGCGCAGGCTCAGCCACGCCACCAGCGCACCGGCCAGGACCGGGATCGCGGCCGTGCCGTACGTCCACTGCGGCAGCTCGCCCGGGTCGGGCAGCGCCCCCAGCACCGGGATCAGCGGCAGTGGCCCGAGCTGGGCGTTCCCCCAGCTCACCAGCGTGTCCTGACCGGCCGAGAACCCCGGGCCGGCAAAGAACCCCACCGCCCACGCGGCTCCTGCGGGCAGGTAACCGAACTGCAGCAGCGCCAGCAGCACCCCGCCCACCGCGCCCGGGTCGACATAGGAGGCGATCACGCTGATCCGCGGGAAACCCGCGACGACCATGCCGAGCACCAGCACCGCACCGGCCCCGAAGAGCACGCCGGTCCCGACGAGGGCCGGGCGCAGGCACACCCGCGCGCACGCCGGGACATCGACGTTCCAGTGCCAGGCCAGCCGCGGGAAGGCGCTGCGCGCCCTGGTGCCAAGGTGCGCCCGCAGCGCCCGCAGGTACGTGCCGGCGGCGAGCACCGCCGGGCCGAACGGGGCCAGCAGCGGAACCGAGGAGGTCGCCTCCGAGCTGGCGATGAGCGCGACGAGCACGGCGGTGAGGGCGTAGCCGCCCACGAACGGGCAGAAGGTGAACGCCACGTCACGGCGCATGCCCGCCACGGGCCGGTCGTCGCCGGCCGTGGGCGGCAGCTCGGCGACCAGCCGCCGGGCCGGCCAGCTCAGCCCCGCCAGCGGCACCACGACGAGCAGCCACGGCACCAGCGACACCGTCTCCCCGGCGATCCGCAGCGGCACCCCCTGGATGAACAGCCACAGGTCGAGCCCGAACGCGAACGCCGCCCAGCCCGATCCGTTCCCTGCGGCGCCGGCCAGCCAGCCCACGAGCACGACCAGCTGCACGACGAGCCCGGATATCAGGGCCGCCCAGACGGCCTGGAGCACAGCGCGCAGGCCCAGCGGCAGCCTGGTCAGCCAGGCCGGATCGGCCAGGAAGGACGAGAGATCACGCCCGGGCATCCGCTGGTCGATGACGGTGCGCAGGCGCTGGATGAAGCGGTTCAACGGTGACATCAGCACCATCGTGCTCGCTGTGCCCGCCCGGCCCAAACGCCCACGCCGCCCGGCACTATCCACAGCCCGGTCCTGCCGGGCTGGGCGCTGGCCCGGCAGGGGGCGCAACCTGGGCGATCATGATGATCCTCGCCGTCGATGCCCTCGTCTGCGCCTGGGCGATCCCGCTGGCCGTGACGGACCTGCGCGAGCGCCGCCTGCCGCGGGCCCTGACCGTCCCGGCGTACCCGGTCGCGGCCACGCTCATCACCCTGGCCGCGGTCCTCGGGCACGCCGCCCAGGCCGTGGCGGCCCTGCTCGGGGCGGCCGGGCTGCGCGCCATCTACGCCCTGGCCCGGGCCGCCTCCCCCGGGGGCAGCGGGCTGGGCCGCGGCGACGTCACCCTCTCGGCGCCGCTGGGGGCCTGGCTGGCCGGGCACGGCCTGGATACGTGGCTGCTCGGGAGCGGCGGCGGATTCGCCCTGTCGGGGCTGGCCGCGCTCGCCCTGCTGGCGTGCGGGCGGGCCAGGCGCGGCACCGAACTGCCCCACGGTCCGGGGATGCTGCTGGCGGCCGCCCTGGCGGTCGCGGCCTGGCACGCTTGCCCGGGCTGATCTGCGCCGGGCAGGCGGGTGCGGCAGGCCCGGCCGGACCTGCCGCACCCGGGCCGCGGTTACGCCCTCAGCACAGGGAGGACATCACCTCGCGCATGAGCCGGGCAGTGTCCGAGGGGGTCTGGCCGACCTTGACGCCGGCGGCCTCCAGGGCAGCCTTCTTCGCCGCCGCCGTGCCCGCCCCGCCGGAGACGATGGCCCCGGCATGGCCCATGGTCTTGCCCTCGGGGGCGGTGAACCCGGACACGTAGCCCACGACGGGCTTGGTGACGGGGTCCTTGATGTACGCCGCCGCACGTTCCTCGGCATCGCCGCCGATCTCGCCGATCATGACGATCGCCGCGGTCTGCGGATCCTGCTCGAAAGCCTCCAGGCAGTCGATGTGGGTCGTGCCGATCACCGGATCACCGCCGATGCCCACCGCTGTGGAGAAACCGAAATCGCTCAGCTCGAACATCATCTGATATGTGAGCGTGCCCGATTTGGAGACCAGGCCGATCCGGCCCGGGCCGCAGATATCCGCCGGGATGATGCCCGCATTGGCTTTACCGGGGCTGATGATCCCCGGGCAGTTCGGGCCGATGATCCGGGTAGTCCCGGCCCGGGCCGCGTAGTTGAAGAACTCGGCGGTATCCCGGACCGCGACCCCCTCGGTGATCACCACCACCAGCGGCATCCCGGCGTCGACCGCCTCGATGACGGCCTGGCGGGCCGACGGGGCCGGGACGAAGACCACCGAGACATTCGCGCCGGTCCCGGCCATCGCCGCGGCGACCGTGCCATAGACGGGAATGTCCTGCCCGCCGGGGAACGTCACGTGCGCGCCGTCCTTGCGCGGGTTGACCCCGCCGGCGATCCGGGTGCCCGAGGCGAGCATCCGGATGGTGTGCTTCATGCCCTCGGAGCCGGTCATGCCCTGGACGATGACCCTGGAATTCTCGTCGAGGAAGATTGCCATGTCTGCTATGCCGTCCTGTTCGGTTCGTCCGGGGTCAGTTTGCCCGCGCGGCGAGTTCGGCGACGCGGGCAGCGGCGCCGTCCATCGTGCCGGCCTGCTCCAGCAACGGCAGCCGGGCCCGGTCGAGGATCTCGCGGCCGAGGGCGGCATTGTTGCCGTCGAGCCGGACCACGAGCGGCTTGGGCTCATTGCCGTGCCCGGCGATGATGTCGTACGCCCTGACGATGCCGTCGGCTACCTCATCGCAGGCAGTAATACCGCCGAACACATTCACCAGGACCGCCTTGACCTGCGGGTCGCTGAAAATGATGTCCAGGCCGGCCGCCATCACCTGCGCATTGGCCCCGCCGCCGATATCCAGGAAGTTCGCCGGATGCGGGTACCGGCCGTCTGCACCGGCATGTTCCTGGCCGGCGTAGGCGACCACGTCGAGCGTGCTCATCACCAGGCCGGCGCCATTGCCGATAACGCCGACGTTGCCGTCGAGCTTGACGTAATTGAGGTGCTTCTCCCGGGCGAGCAGTTCCAGGGGATCCTCAGAGGCCAGGTGCACCAGGCCTGCGTGACCGGGATGCCGGAAGCGGGCATTGTCATCCAGGGTGACCTTGCCGTCTAATGCGACGATGGCCCCGTCACGGGTCTTGACCAGCGGGTTCACCTCGACCAGGGTGGCGTCCTCGTCGTGGTACACCTGCCACAGCGACCTGATGACCGCGGCCAGGGCGGGCTTGTCGGCCTCGTCGAATCCGGCCGCGTCGACGATCTCGCGGGCCTTGGCCTCGTCGATCCCGGTCAGCGGATCCACGTGGATCCGGGCCAGCGCCTCCGGGTGCTCCGCGGCGAGCCGCTCGATCTCCATGCCGCCCTGCGCGCTGCACATGGCCAGCAGGGAACGCTCCGCGCGGTCGAGCAGGATGGAGAAATAGAACTCCCGGGCGATGTCGGCGCCCTGGGCCACCATCACCGTGTGCACGGCGTGGCCGTTGATGTCCATCCCGAGGATCGCCTGCGCGTGGTCCTGAGCCTCCCCGGGAGTCCGGGCGAGCCGCACACCGCCGGCTTTCCCGCGCCCGCCGGTCTTGACCTGCGCCTTGACGACGGTGATCCCGTCACTGGCGGTGCCTACCTGCCGGGCCGCCTCAGCGGCCTCGGCGGGAGTGCCGGCCACCTGCGCGGGAAGCACGGGAACCCCGTGCTTAGCAAACATGTCACGGGCTTGATATTCGAACAGATCCACGAAGGCACCCTCATCGTCATTGGTCAGGTGAAGCAGGCGGAACAGGGCAGCGCCAGCGGCCCCGCCGCCGGGCCGCGCGGACTGAGAGCGGATCAATGAGCCGGCGCTTGAAGCGGATTCACGGACAACGTCATCGCTGCCGCCTACGACTTTAC
>CAMCQD010000178.1 GCA_945876925.1 uncultured Dermatophilus sp. | reverse complement strand
GCCTGACCGCCCCGGGCCTGACCCCGCCCATCAGCCTCACCTGCCCATCCCGCACTCTCGCCTGCCCGGCCCCGGCTGGGCTCGTCCCGCCCCGGCCGGCGAACCCAGCCCTGCTGCGGGCCATCGTGTTCATGATCGTGGCGTCGCCGTGCGCGGTGATGCTCTCGACCATGCCGCCGCTGCTGGCCGCGATCGCCACCGCCGGGCGGCACGGCGTGCTGGTGAAATCCGCCGGGGTGATGGAACGGCTGGGCCGGACCCAGGTCGTCGCCTTCGACAAGACCGGCACGCTCACCCTGACCGACCAGGTGAGGGACGAATCCGCCGGTGCCGTCGCCGAACTGACCCGGCTCGTCGATGAGGTCGTGCTACTCACCGGCGACAATGAGGCAACCGCGCGGCACGTCAGCGGGCACGTCGGCATCGGAACCGTCCACGCCGGGCTCATGCCCCAGGACAAGTCCGCCATCGTGGCCGGGCTGGAACGCGCCGGGCGGCGCGTGCTCGTCGTCGGCGACGGCATCAATGACGCGCCCGCGCTCGCATCAGCCAGCACCGGACTGGCGATGGGACGGCGGGGCAGCGACCTGGCGCTGGACACTGCGGACGGGATCATCGTGTACGACGACCTCACCGCCGTGCCCCGCCTCATCCGGCTGTCCCGGAAGGCCTCCCGCTACGTAATAGCCAACCTGGTGTTCGCCGCCTGCGTCATCGCGACCCTGGTGACCTGGGATCTCCTCGGCGAGCTGCCCTTGCCGCTGGCCGTCGCCGGGCA
Source organism: uncultured Dermatophilus sp. (assembly GCA_945876925.1). GTDB lineage: Bacteria > Actinomycetota > Actinomycetes > Actinomycetales > Dermatophilaceae > Dermatophilus. Next base: position 4,212 of record CAMCQD010000178.1, on the reverse strand, counting down.
CGAGGGGTCCACCATCCTGGTGGCTCTCAACGGAGCCCGCCTCCTGCGTTCCTCCGCCTGGACCAGGTGAGATGCCGGGACGCCGCGGGCGCGGGAGCGGCGGGGCCAGAAGCCTGCGCAGCTGCGCGGGAACCTGCTGCGGCGGGATGTGGTGGGGCCGGCGACTGCGCGGGTCACGGTGGCTGGATCAATCTCCTCGGGTTCCCGCTGCCGGGAGCCCGCCCGGAATACGGTGGGTGCCAAGGTCCGCCGCCGTTCCCGCCGACCGGAGGCCTGACCGGGCCGGCGCGCCGACAGGAGGAGTGACATGGGCAGATGGAACGCACGTGAACTGGCCGGCCTCGACGCGTCCTCGGAGATCCAGGTCGCGGGCAGCCGTAAGGACGGATCGCTGCGCAGCTTCCGGATCATCTGGCACGTCACCGTGGACGGTGCGCTGTACGTCCGGTCGGTGAATGGCCCCGAAGCCGCCTGGTACACCGGAGCGCGGCGGCAGATGCGCGGCGCGATCCGCTGGCGCGGGCAGCAGCGCGACGTGACCTTCACCGAGGACGATTCTCACGACGACGAGGTCGATGAGGCATACCGGAACAAGTACGGCAACGGAGCCCCGGCCCAGGCGCTCAACAGCATGCCGGCCCGGGGAACCACCCTGCGCGTCGACCCGGCGTCACAGGCGCAGGCCGGGACCGGGTGACGCCGGGTGGCGCTAGGTCCCGCCGGATCCTGCCGGGTGGCCCCGGGTGACGCCGGGTCTTGTCAGGCAACGCCGGATCCCGCTGTCGGTGCCGGTGATACCGGGCCGGCCGCTCTCCGCGCCGGGGAACGGCCGGCCCAGGGGGGAGCGGATCAGACCGTGACCATGACCTTCAGCGCCACCCGCTCGTCCATGGCGGCGTAGGCGGAGGCGATGTCATCCAGGGCGACGGTGCGGTCGAAGACGCGTCCGGGGTTGATCTCCCCGGCGAGCACCTGCTCGATCGCGGGCTCCAGGTAGTTGCGCACCGGCGCCGGCCCGCCGCCGAGCCGGGCGTTCTTGCCGAACAGGGAACCGAACCCGATGGGCGCATCCTCGTACTGGGGGACGCCGACACGCGAGATGATCCCGCCGGGCCGAACGACGCCGCAAGCCTGCTCGTATGCCGGCATGTGCCCGACCGCCTCCAGGACGATATGCGACCCCTGGCCGTTAGTCAGGTCGAGCACCTTATCGATGCCTTCCTGGCCCCGCTCGGCGACCACGTCGGTGGCTCCCCATTCGACCCCCAGGTCGGTGCGCACCCGGTGGCGGCCCATGAGGATGATCCGCTCGGCGCCCATCTGCCGCGACGCCAGCACCGCGGACAAGCCGACCGCGCCGTCCCCGATCACGGTGACGGTCATGCCAGGACCGGCCTGGCCGACATGGGCGGCGTGATAGCCGGTGAGGTACACGTCGGAAAGCGTCAGCAAGGAGGCGAGCAGCTCGTCGCTGGCCTCGCCCGGGTCCACGCCGGGCACCCTGACGAGGCTGCCGTCGGCCAGCGGGATGCGGGCCAGCTCGGCCTGCAGGCCCCCGACCTCGGGCGACCCGTAGAACCCGCCCTGCAAGCACGACGTCTGCACCCCCTCGCGGCAGAAAACGCACGTGTTGTCCTGGTAAGCGAACGGGGCGATGACGAAGTCACCAGGTTTGACCGTGACGACATCGGCACCGACTTCCTCCACCACGGCGATCAGCTCGTGCCCCATCGGGCGGCCAGTGCCGGACTCCGGCAGGGTGTGGTACGGGTGCAGGTCAGAGCCGCAGACGCAGGCCCGGACCGTGCGGACGATCGCGTCGGCCGGATCCTTGAGCACGGGGTCGGGCACATTCTCCACGCGGACATCGCCCGCGCCGTACATCATCGTTGCCTTCATGAGATTGATTCCTTCCCGGAACATCGGTTGTGCGGGCTGCGATAGCCCGGCGCTGCGGTGCGCTACTGGCATCCGCTGGTCCGGTTGCGCCGGGGCGCCGGTGATCCTGAACGTTGCTCCTGGGCCGCCGACCGTGACCGTCCGGCTTCATTGTGCTCCCTGAGCCGGGCCGGAATGCCCACGGAGCCAGGTGTTTTCATTACCCCTGTCCGGCTGGGCGGTGCTGTCTGCGTGCCTCCTCACGTGTGGCGGGAGCCGACCGCAGCCGGCGGGGCCGGTGATCCTGGCCGCCTAGGGGCGGAAATGCCAGGGCAGCGGGCCCTGCCTGCGGGACGTGCGTGGTCAGGCAAGTACCGGCGGCCCCTGCCAGGGCCACGGCCCAGGTGCCTACGATGCGGTAATGGATCTTCGAGCGCAGGTGCGCGGGTTCCTGGTTACCCGTCGTGCCCGCCTGACCCCGGAAGCCGCCGGGCTGACCTCCGGGAACGGCCACCGTCGGGTGCCGGGCCTGCGACACGAGGAAGTAGCGATGCTCGCCGGAGTCAGCGTCGACTACTACATCCGCATCGAACGGGGAAACCTCGCTGGTGTCTCCGGGTCCGTGCTCGACGGGGTCGCTGCCGCGCTCCAGCTAGACGACGCCGAGCGAGCCCACTTGCATGACCTGACCCGGCTCGCAAATGCCTCGGCGCCGGCCCGGTCCCGCCCCCGGCAGCTTCCTGCGCCGGAGGTGCGACCGCAGGTCGTGCGGATCATCGATGCCATGACCGGAGCGGCCGCATTAGTCGTCAGCGAATGCCGTGACGTCCTGGCGGCGAATGCGCTCGGACGGGCCTTGTTCTCGCCGGCGATCGCCGGGCCGCAGGAACGGCCGGCGAATCTGGCCCGGTTCACGTTCCTCGACCCGGCCGCGCGGGAATTCTTCGCCAACTGGGAGCAGGCGGCACGGCTGCTCGTCGGGAACCTGCGCACGGCGGACGGGCGCAGCCCGTGCGATCCGGGGCTTTCCCTGCTAGTCGAGGAGCTGTGCGCGAGCAGCGAGGACTTCTCCCGGCTGTGGGCGGCGCACGACGTCTGGCGGCACCGCAACGGAATGAAAACGTTCCTGCACCCGGTCGCCGGGGACATGGAACTGGCATACGAGGTACTCGAACTTCCCGCGGACCCCGGTGTCGTCATCATCGTGTACACGGCCGAGCCCGATACGGCTAACGCGGAGAAAATGGAGAGGCTGGCTCTCTGGGCCGCGGACGATCAGCCTGCCTTCGGTGGCGTTCAGGATCGCTGAGGTCTGCTGCGCGGGTGGATGGCCTCCGACCTGGGCTGCCCGCAGGGGCGGACCTGGACGGATGCTGTTGCGCCTGGGTGGTGTTCCGTGGCGATGTGGTGCGTGCTGCCCGGAGGCGTAGACCTGGTGTTCTGCGGGGGTCGTGCTGGGGTAGCGATCGGAAGTATTCCTTTTTCGGGGGTGCGTGCACGTTTACGCAGGTGAATGTGCACTGGGGCCGGAGAAAGGTATAGCTGGGATCGCTACGCCGGGGGCATGGTCCCGGCGCAGCGGACCGGAACGGGCAGATCCGGCTCCCGCAGCCCCGGCGTCGCCGCGTGTTCACGCCAGCGTGCCAGCGGGCTGGCCTCGGCGACGTGCGGGTGCTCCGTTTCCACGACCTCCGGCACACCGCCGCTTCGCTCGCGATCTCTGCCGGGGCCAATGTCAAGGCCGTGCAGAAGATGCTCGGTCACCAGCCGGCTGCGATGACGCTCGAGGTATACGCGGGCCTGTTCGGCGATGACCTCGACGCGGTCGCCCTCGCGCTTAATCCTGTGACGGCACAAATGCGGCATACGGGGGTTCTGGAGGGCCTCGGCGGCGCGGATGAAGGTCGCGCGCATGCCGTCTGACCTGCGGGTTCGGGTGGTGGGCCCCGTGGGGCTCGAACCCACGACCAGCGGATTAAAAGGCATAAGACGAACGTCTGTTGCGGGCCGTGGCGTCGCTTCGCCGCTGGTGGAAGTGCTGGACGGTGTCCAGGACGGACCTTGTGAGCCGAGTGCCGGTTAGCAGGGCGTTAGCACGGTTCCGCGTCGTCGGTGCTGGCCGGGGAGGGCCGTCCGATCCGATAAGCAGCGCCCGGAGGGTCGGCGGTCGGCGGGTCAAGCGGGCGCGTCATCGCCTTGGGTCGTGGCTCATGTGCGGGAGCACATTCCCGGCGTCGGGGTGTCGGCCCGCTTGATGCGTCGGGCGGCGATTCTCAGTCTGTGAGTCGGGTCGGTGGCCCGTGGTGAGGGCGTCTCGGTACTGGACCGGGGCGC
>CAMCQD010000177.1 GCA_945876925.1 uncultured Dermatophilus sp. | reverse complement strand
TGGGCTTGAGGATGCTGGCGGCGTCGATCGCGCCCTCGGCGGCGCCGGCCCCGACGAGGGTGTGGATCTCGTCGATGAACAGGATGATGTCGCCGCGGGTCTTGATCTCCTTGAGGACCTTCTTGAGGCGCTCTTCAAAGTCACCGCGGTAGCGTGACCCGGCTACCAGCGCGCCCAGGTCGAGCGTGTAGATGTGCTTGTCCTTGAGGGTCTCCGGCACGTCGCCGCGCACGATGTCCTGGGCCAGGCCCTCGACCACGGCGGTCTTGCCGACGCCGGGCTCGCCGATGAGGATCGGGTTGTTCTTCGTGCGCCGGGAGAGCACCTGCATGACCCGCTCGATCTCCTGGCTGCGCCCGATGACCGGGTCGAGCTTGTTCTCCCGGGCGGCCTGGGTGAGGTTGCGGCCGAACTGGTCGAGCACCAGCGACCCGGCCGGGGTGCCTTCCTGGGTGCTCTGCCCGCCGACGGCAGCGCCTGCGGGCTCCTTGCCCTGGTAGCCCGACAGCAGCTGGATGACGGTCTGGCGGACCTTGTTCAGGTCGGCGCCGAGCTTGACGAGCACCTGAGCGGCCACGCCCTCGCCCTCGCGGATGAGGCCGAGGAGGATGTGCTCGGTGCCGATGTAGTTGTGGCCCAGCTGCAGGGCCTCGCGCAGGCTCAGCTCCAGCACCTTCTTGGCGCGCGGGGTGAAGGGGATGTGCCCGCTGGGCGCCTGCTGCCCCTGGCCGATGATCTCCTGGACCTGTTCACGGACGGCATCCAGGGAGATGCCGAGGCTCTCGAGGGCCTTGGCGGCGACCCCCTCCCCTTCATGGATGAGGCCGAGGAGGATGTGCTCGGTGCCGATGTAGTTGTGGTTGAGCATGCGCGCTTCTTCCTGCGCGAGCACCACAACCCGCCGGGCCCGGTCGGTGAACCTCTCGAACATGAATGTGCTCCCTCGCTATCGAGTCTCCTCGATGCTATCGGTGTATGCCTCCCCGCCGTCCCATCGACCAACGGGAGGCGATCGGACAGGACAACGACGCCATCAGTGCGATTGTTCCCGCCCCGGCCCGTGATCTTGAGCCCTCAAGGCTCAACTCCAGGAGTGTGCGGGCACCCCGCCCGCACACCCACCCCCAGGTCAGCGCGAACCTCCGCCCGGCTCCGGCGGTTCGCGCGAGTACCGCTGAGCCAGTACGGAACAGGCCATCAGCTGGGCCTGGTGGAAGACCATGATGGGCAGCACCAGCAGCCCGACGGCCTGCCCGGGGAACAGGACGAGCGCCATCGGCAGCCCGGTGGCGAGCGACTTCTTCGTACCGCAGAACTGGACCGCGATCTGGTCCGCCCGGCTGAAGCCGAGCCGGCGCGCTACCGCCGCGGTGAGCCACAGCATGAATGCCAGCAGCACCAGCGCCACGAGGACGAGCATGAGCATGTCGCGCGGGCTGACCATCACCCACATGTGCTCGCGCATCCCGCGCGAAAAGGCCGAATAGACCACGGCGACGATGATCCCCCGGTCAACGAGCTTCAGCCAGGCGTTGTTACGGGCGAGCCAGGCGGCCGTCCAGCGCCGGGAAAGCTGGCCGGCCAGGAAGGGCAGCAAGATCTGCAGGCATAGATCCCCTACCTGGCTCAGGTCAAACGTGGTCTTGCCTGCGCTGCTCATGGTAAGAACAACGATGATCGGGGTGAGGAACACCCCGGCAAGGTTGCTCACGGATGCGCTCACGATTGCCCCGGCGACGTTTCCCTTGGCGATCGAGGTGAACGTGATCGACGACTGCACCGTAGACGGGATCGCGCACAGGTAGAGCATGCCGGACATGAGTACCGGCGGTAGCAGCCATCCCTCCAGGGCCCGCATGGCCAGGCCGAGGACGGGAAACACGACGAACGTGAATGCCAGTATCACGCAATGTAGCCGCCAATGTCGCAGGCCCGCTAGCGCTTCCCGGGGAGCGAGCCTCCCGCCGTACATGAAGAAGAGCACCGCGATGGCGATCTTGACGCCGAGATCGAACCAGCCGGCGGCAACTCCGCCCACCGGGAACAGCGTCGCCACGATGACCGCGATGACAATGGCGACGATGAAGCCGTCTATCCGTGGTAACGAGATCCTGTGCCGCGCTGGTTCCACCGGAACATCCCATCACATGCGCGCCCCCGGCATGCCCGGCACCGCCTGCCGCGTCCCCGTTGATAGATATACATCACTTCCGGTGCCCGGCACCGCGGGCTGAATCACCGCCCCCGCCTCCGGCGGCGCACCTCACAACGGATACGCCAGGGGGCGGCGACCACGATGGCCGCCGCCCCCTGGGCTATCCGCGCTCAGTTGTGCGCGCGATCGTATGCCTCTTCGAGATCACGCGACACCCGGCCACGGTCGCTCACGTGGAAGCCGTTCTCCCGGCCCCACTGGCGGATCTCGTTGAGATCGCTACGGCGCCCCTGCGCAACCGGACGACGCCCGGTGACCCGGCGGCCCCCCGCGCGACGCGCGCTGGCGACCCACTCGGCCAGGCTTTCACGCAGCCGGGTCGCGTTGTCCTTGCTCAGGTCAATCTCGTACTGGACGCCATCCAGGCCGAAGGTCACGACCTCTTCCGCGACGCTCCCGTCGAGGTCGTCGATCAGAATGACCTCCACTCGCTTTGCCATGTCTTCTCCATCACTAACTGTCACTGTCAGAACCCTGGCGGCCGGCCCCAACCCAAAGCCAGCCCGGCATGAGCCGCATTCAGGCGAGCCATCGGTGAGCGTGATCGGCCGCATCGCCCGGACGGGACCGCGAATCCCGCGAGCCCCTCACGGCCGCGGGGCCAGCTACCGCCCCGCAGTCGCTCACGGGACCTGACGCGGCACCCGCCACCAGCCGATATCGCTGACGCTCTCCGACGACCCGCCTAAGCGGGTCATGCCGGTAAGTCTAGACCTAAAACCGGCACCAGCGGCCACTTAATCATAAAATCTGCTATTTCGCTGCGGCCGGCTCCGGTCCGGGCTTATCAATAGCCTCGGCCTGGCCATGTTCGGCTTCCCACCGCGATTGCGCAAGCCGCTCGTTTCGATCGCCCTCGATGATGGCCTTCATGATCTTGTAGAAGAGCCAGCCGATCCCGATCGAGGGCAGTAGTCCGGCAACGATCTGCCAGGCAAGACTCACCGCAATCTCCTCTCGCCGCCGGCGCCGCGGCGGCAACCTGCTGGGAAGACCCGGCCCCCTGCGGGCACTATCCCGCGCCTGGCCCGGGCAACACCCCGATGACACCGATGGGAGGGTCTTCGATCGCGCGTGACGGCAACGGCCCGGCAAAATAGACCGGCAACCGGGGCGTTCACCTGAGGCAAGTAGGCCGGTTCAAGATGCTATCGCACTTACCTGGTGGTTCGCTGAGCCAAGTCTGGGCAGAGCAGGTAACTGTTTGGAAACAGTTGGCTAACCCTCAGGCGAGGCACCTTCACGACGCCAGGCCATGCGAAAGCGCACCGGCACCGCCGAGTTCATTCCCCCGGCCCGGGGCCGCCGTGATCACCGAGAGCAGCTAGCACCGGGGCGATCCGGGCCGCATCGAGCCGCCCGCCGAACACCGCCCCGGACAACTGCGAGCGAATCAGTGAAACGTGCAGTGCACGCGGCGATGCGCCGAGGCTGAGCAAGGTAGCCAGATCCTGCCGGATCACCTCCGGATCCCCCGGGCCGGCCAGCGCACTGCCATTGGCGAGCGCATCATCGGCGACGCTGGCGGCGAGGGTGGCCAGCAGCCGCTCACGTGAACCGATCCCGGCCCGCGCCAGGAGCTCATGCGCCTCGGCCAGGGCGACCTGAACCGCCACCGCGGCGTGCGTCACCGCCGCCCGGAACACCGTGCGCTCGGCGGGCTCCACCCAGACCGGCTCGGCCCCCATCTCGATAACCAGCGCCTCCCCGATCGGCCGTAGCCGCGGGTCGGCACTGACGGCGACCGCGGCCGCGCGCAGGCGATCCAGGTCCCCGGGGGTCCCGGTGAACCGCATGGCCGGGTACAGCGACACCGGCAGGACGTGCCCCGCCCGGGCCGGGTCAAGCGCCTCGGCCCCGGCGGACAGGCAGGTGTGCACGACGATCTGCCCGGCCTGCCAGCAGCCCGCCTGGGTCAGCGCGGCCACCTGGGCGGCCAGGACATCGTCCGGGACGGTGAGCAGCACGAGGTCGCACCGTTCCACCACATCTTCGGGGGCGCACAGCGGAACCGCCGGCAGCAGGCCGCGGTGCACGCACGCCGCGGCATCGCCGCCCGCGCTGGCGGCCACCACCCGGTGCCCGGCGTCCTGCAGCGCCCGGGCGAGCACCCAGCCAGCCGGCCCGGCGCCCACGATCCCGGCTGTCAGCCGGGCCGGCCGTTCATCGCCGGCCTGCCACTCCTGCACCGGGTCACTCCCGCGGTTCAGCCTGCTGCCCGGGCGGGCCGATGCGGCAGGCGCGCTGGATGCCCAGACCGCCCGCGGCCAGCACCCCCGCCGCCAGGGCCAGCGCGGCGGCGGCCAGGGCGTCCGAGCGGACCGAGGCCGCGTCGGTATCCGGCCAGGCGGCGGCGATGAAAGCCACCGACCAGCCGGCGGCCAGCGTCCCGGTGAGCGCCGCAGCCTGGCCGATGAGCAGCATCCGGTAGCTCCACAGCGGATCCAGCGGGTCCCGGCTAGCCCCGCTCACCCCCCGGCGGATACGCCGGGCGGCCGCGAACTCGGCTGCGCCCAGCACGAGCAGCAGGATCGCGGCGGGCAGCGACGGCGCCGGCAGTGCCCCGATCTGCCCGGCCCACCAGCGCCAGAACAGGTACCCCGCGACCAGCGCGGCACCGGCCAGGGCGGCCACGACCCGCAGCCGCAGCCCCCTGCCACCGGCTAGCACGTCATCACCGGCCACGACGGTCCGCCGCGGACCCCGTCGCGGACCGGTCCCGGCAGCCCGGCGAGCAGCTGCGCCACCGGGCTGACCTGCCCGGCCGCCCGCAGGTGCGCGCCCG
>CAMCQD010000176.1 GCA_945876925.1 uncultured Dermatophilus sp. | reverse complement strand
GCTACCGGGGCCACGGCGGCTGCCAGCGTGCGGGGCCGGGCACCATGCACCCATTGCTCAATGGTGGGCATTGTTCGTGTTGTCCTCGCGGAGACGTTGCCGGATCGGTTCACTCGCCCCGGACGCGGCCTGGCCGTCCCCGGGGATTCGCTGCGGGCGGCTAGCGCCCAGTGCGCAGATTGCCATATACGCACCGGCGGCTCAGCCCGGTTTTGCGCCAGGATGCCTCCCGGCATCCCTGGCATAGCACGGCTTCACAATCCGCGCAGGAAATCGGGATCGTCATCCGGGCCGATCGGCCCGCGCTGCGGCGGAGCGGGCGGCCCGGGCTGCCCGGAGAGGAACGTGCCCGGGCGTCCCGCGATTAACCAGGCTCCCGGGCCGGCGACCGGGAAGAAGACGATGATGACCGTCCACAGGAGCTTGGGAAGATTACGTATCCGCTGGTCCTCTGCCTGGAGGCAGTCGACCAGGCAGTAGACGGTGAACGCGATGACTGCCAGGAGGAGGACGACTCGTGGCATGAGGTGCTCCTTCCTGTCAGTGAGGCCCGGCGCCGCCTGAGGGCACCGGAGGCGTGCTCGCCCGTGCGCAACCGGATCAGGCTGGTGCCGTACGGGCCCTGAACCAGTTCCCGGCCCGCGGAAAGCCCCGGTCCGGGGGTTCTCATTCTCGCACGTACATGCCCGGTCAGCTCGCCGACGTGCGCCTGGCTGCACGTCACCCCGGTGCGTCCGGAGGCGAGCCACCCCGGCGCCCCTGGCCGGGGGAGATGCGGGGTCTCGCGGCAGGTGCGGGCAGTCAGCGCTGCCCGGAGGCGCTCGCCGCTCAGCTCGCCTCCCCCTGCGGACCGGTACGTCACGAGGTCAAGAGGGTGCGCACGGCGGCCCGGTCCGGCTTGCCCGGCCCGCGCAGCGGCATCTCCGCGACGGCCAGCACCCGCCGCGGATGGGCGTACGCCGGCAGCGTCGCCCGGGCGTGCGCGAGCGCGTGCGGCAGCACGGCCTGCAACTGGATCAGCGCGCTGGAGCGGGCACCGAACGCGGGGGCCACGACGGCACCGACCCGGGCGCCCCACTCCTCATCCGGGAGCCCCGTGACGGCGACCTGAGTGCCCGGGGGCAGCACCGCCTCCAGGGCGGCCTCGACGTCATCGGGGCGTACCTTCAGCCCGCCGGTGATGATGACATCGTCGACCCGGCCGTCCAGCACGAGCCGGGACTGGCCGCTGTCGTCGATCTCGCCGTCGGGCCCGGCGTGCCAGGGCTGCCCGGCGGGGGAGGCGATGTGCCCGCAATCGTCGGTGAGGATGGCCCGCCGGCCCCCGGCCGTGGTGGTGAAGACGCCGCCGTCGCTGAGCCGCCCGTTACCGCCCAGGTACCCGTGGGCGACGACCGGGCCCGATAGCGTAATCCGCCCGGCGTGCACCCCGGCGGTGACCCCGGTCAGCGGGACGCCGTCGTAGACGCACCCCCCGCAGGTCTCGCTCATGCCATACGTGGCCACGATGGGCACCTTCAGGGACCGGGCCCGGCTGAGGGCCGCCGGGCTGATGGCGGCACCGCCGACGAGCACCGCGTCGAATTCGCGCAGTACGGCGACGCCCTGGGGGCTGGCCAGGAGGCGTACCAGCTGGGTGGGCACGAGCGAGGTGTAGCGGCGCGCGCGGGGGGCCTGGTCGCGGGCCCGCCGGGCCGCCGAGCCCAGGTGCGCGGCGGCGAATCCGGTGCGGCGCTCGACTATCACGGGGGCGTGACCGGCCGCGATGGACCGGGCGAGAACCTGCAGGCCGGCGATGTGGTGCCCGGGCAGGGCGAGCACCCAGATGCCCGGGCCGCCGAGCCGTTCGTGGGTTGCCTGCGCGGAGGCGCGCAGCGCCCCGGCGGACAGGACGGCCAGCCGCGGGGTGCCGGTGGTGCCGGAGGTGGCCACCGCGAAGGCGGCATCGTCGGGCACGCCGTGGGCTTCCCGTACCGTGACCGGCGGCGGTGCCCCGGTGGCGTGCGGGATGAGCAGCGGCCCCGCTCCGGTCAGGGCATGGGCCAGCTCAGGCAGATGACGTAGCGCGTTCGAGCCCGGTCCAACTGCCAGCGAACGGACAAGCATTCGCCCAGCGTATCGCCCTGCCGGAGGGCCGGGCGAACGCTGGGCGCCTTGCGTGGTACGTGGGTGACCAGGTCAGACGGCGACTCGCCGGGCGTAGCCGAAGCGGATCACCGGGCTCGGGGCATTCAGCGTCGCGCGGGCGGCCGCGCACAGCTCGGCCAGGGCGGCGGGCAGCCCGAACAGGGCCTGTCCGGCGCGGGTCCGCCGGATCGCCAGCTCGGCGGCGATGCAGGCCAGCACCACGACCACCGAGGACAGCACCGGGTAGGCGACCTGGAGCGCATGATTCGGGGCGACGACGGCCCCGATGCCCGCTAGCGGGCCCAGCAGGGACAGGCTCAGCAGCGTGGACATGGGGATGTGCAGCACGTAGATGCCCAGGGTGCGCTGGCCCAGGTAGCTGCCCACCCGGGCGTAGCCGGGAACCCGGGCCAGGATGCCCATGATGCCCACCGCGGTCAGCCCCAGCAGGGTGTACAGCGTCAGCAGCACGGTGGTCTCCAGGGCGTTCATCGTGGACGGGCTCATCAGCCGGGTCATCCCGATGAACTGGTACACGCCGTAGCTGAGCAGGCCGGTGGCGAGCGTGGCCAGCGGCCTGGAGGCCATGTACGCCAGCGCCCGGCCGCCGTAGACGCCCATCCCGAACAGCAGCGCGTAGGTGATGGACCGGGTCCACAGCGGGCTCTCCACGGTCCAGGCGGCGGCCGCCGCCACATGCAGCAGGTACAGCCCGCCGAGCACCGCCCACGCCGGGACGCGGCGCAGCGCGGTGAACGCGACGAGGTAGATGGCCAGCGCGAACACGTACCACAGGTAGGTGTTGGGCACCCAGAGCTGGACGATCCACTGGTCGAAGGACCCGACCTTGTGCGGGGCCGGGTAATCGCCGGGGATGAGCAGTACGAACAGGCCGTACAGCCCCAGCCAGACCGCATACAGGTAGTAGTTGGCCAGGGCGCCCTCGATGGCCCGGCCGCCCCGGAAACCGCGGCGGATCTTGCCGGCGGCCAGCATCCCGGACAGTGCGAACAGCAGCGGCAGCCGGATGACGGATAGCAGCTGGTTGATCCGGTCCCAGCGGGCGATGACGGAGTAGTCGGCCCAGTCCATGAGGTAGTAGTGCCCGATCGTCACGTGAAATAGCACGACGAGCACCACGGCCAGGCCGCGGGACATGTCGATCCAGGCCACGCGGCCGGACGCGGCGGGCTGGCCTGGGGCGGCCGGGGTGGTGGTCGTGGCGGCCGCGTACGTCGGGGCACTCGAGGGTGCGGCGGCGGGCGCGGCCCGGCGGGCGGACAGCCTGGGCATCGAGCCCGTGCCAGCTGCGTCCGCTGCGCGCTCCAGCACTGCCATGCAAACTCCTGAACGGCTTGTGGTGGGGTGAATGGCACTGGCTCCGTACGCCATTGTGGGAGCACGAGGCCCGGCTGCCGCAGGGGGGGGCGCAGGCGTGTCGCCGCCGCGGTCCGGCTCAGCTGTCGTTAGCCTCGATAACGCAACGATAACGAACGTGCGGCCGGTCCGATATCACAGAACGGCTTGTTGCGCACTTGAGTGGTTCTCCTCAAGTTCGGGTCGCGTCTGCCTTCATGTACCGATAGCTGCCGCCTGGTGGCGGCCGGACGGCGCCGCTGCCGCGCCCGGTCAGCCGTTCATGTATTGACGCAATGGCTCCTGGTCAGAAGTACCACGGGTAGGCAGACCAGTCCGGGTCCCGTTTCTCCAGGAACTGATCGCGGCCCTCCATCGCCTCGTCGGTCATGTACGCCAGCCGGGTCGCCTCACCGGCGAACACCTGCTGGCCTGCCAGGCCGTCGTCGGCCAGGTTGAAGGCGAACTTGAGCATGCGCTGGGCCTGCGGGGATTTCCCCATGATCTCGCGGGACACCTCGATCGCGGTGCGTTCCAGCTCCGCGTGCCCGGCGACGATGTTGACCGCCCCCATCCGGTGCATGTCCTCGGCGGTGTATGTGCGCCCGAGGAAGAAGATCTCGCGGGCGAACTTCTGCCCCACCATCCTGGCCAGGTAGGCCGAGCCGTACCCGGCGTCGAAGCTGCCGACGTCGGCGTCAGTCTGCTTGAACCTGGCGTGCTCGCGGGAGGCGATAGTCAGGTCGCACACCACGTGCAGGGAATGCCCCCCGCCGGCCGCCCAGCCGCCTACCACGGCGATGACCACCTTGGGCATGGTCCGGATCAGCCGCTGCACCTCCAGGATGTGCAGCCGCCCGCCCTCGGCGAGCGTCCGGGCCCGGTCCACCCCGGCCGCCGTCGGGTCGGCGGCACCTGCCTCACCAGTGCCCATCGCCGTGCCGGTGGCGTACTGGTAGCCCGAGCGTCCCCGGATGCGCTGGTCCCCGCCGGAGCAGAACGCCCACTTACCGGCAGCGGTCGTCCCGGCCGGTCCCGGACCGTTGCCAGTGAGCAGGATCACGCCGACGTCGGGCGTGCGGCGGGCGTGATCGAGCGTCTGGTACAGCTCATCGACGGTATGCGGCCGGACGGCGTTGAGCACCTCGGGACGGTTGAAGGCGATCCGTACCGCGCCCAGGGTCCGCCCGGGCACCGGGCCGCGCAGCACGCACCGGTGATACGTGATGTCGGACAGCTCGAACCCGGGCACGGGAGCCCAGGCGGCGGGGTCGAAGATCTGCGAGACGGCTGGGCGAGCCTAGAAGACGCCGCGGCAGATAGCCGTTCCCCGTCCGCCGGGCCCGGGGCGTGGCTGCCGCGCCCGCCCGGTGGCTGGCCGGGTCCGCCGGGTCCGGGCCGGCAGCGCCTAGCCTGGGCACTATGCCGATCCCGGAATTCGTGGCCTGGCTGCGCCAGCGCGTCGGTCAGGCCCCGCTGTGGCTGCCCGGCGCGACCGCGGTCATCTTCAAGGACGACCCCGCCCGCCCGGGCGGGCCGCCCCTGGTGCTGCTCGTCCGGCGTTCGGACAACGGCGCGTACACCCCA
>CAMCQD010000175.1 GCA_945876925.1 uncultured Dermatophilus sp. | reverse complement strand
CTGGCCTGAACCTGTTCGAACGACTGGTGGCCCCTGAACTCCAGCCGCACCACCATCATCTGCGCGACCTGCGCCACCGCCGCCGCTAGCCCGCTGGCCGCCGGGCCGCCGGAGCCCGGGGAGCGGATCTCAGCGCAGGCGGGTCAGCGCCCCGGACGCGGCCAGCTCCACCCTGGCCTGCTTACCGCCCACGTCGAAGGTGTAAATGCGGGAACTGCCCTGCTTGCTCATGCTCGCCCTGACCTCGCTACCGGAAGGACCCGCCGCGATCGCGGTGACCATGGAAGCTGAGCGGCCGCGGATCGTGAAGCTCACCGTCGGCGCGGCCACCCGCTCGAAGATCGTGCCCCAGTACCAGCCGTTCACCGGATTAACCGCCCCCTGGACGACCGCGCCGGAACCGGCCGGCCGGCGCTCATCCCCGTGCGGCAGGCGCAGCACGGTAGTGCGGGTGTCACCGGCATCCGCCGTGACCGTCGTGCGGTCCCGGTCCATGGCCACCTTCTGCCCGGCCGGAAGATGCCAGTACTGAGTGAACGTCCGCCGCGAGCGGGCGCGGGCACGGTCGTACACCACGACCAGATCGGGATCGGAGAGCACGATCACGTCGCGGGTGCGGGTGACCCCCGGGGCCGGGGAATCGGTGAGGCGGTAGCTGTCGGCGATCCCGGTGGCGGCGTCCCCGGTGATATCCGAGCGGGTCAGCCTGGTAGTGCCGGTCGCCGTCTGTCCCTCGACGACGAGCTGATTGTGCGCCCGGGCCGACTTGGCGAACTCCTCCCACGAATCCCGGGTGTACTCCCCGTACCCGGTGTCGCGCAGGATCTGGTGCCCCCGTGCCTGCCACGTGATCGCGGTGTGATCGTCATGCCCGTGCAGCGCCCGGCGGGGGCCGAACCGCAGCGCGTACACCGGCTCCTCACGGTACGGGCGCTCCGCGCTACCCCAGCTGGCACGCCCGAACACATACCCGGCCGCGTAGGTCCGCGCCCGCTCCGGCGGCGGGGTGCCCCGCTCGCCGAGGGTGGCCGGGTACTCCTGCGGCGTGCCGCCGAGGGCCGGGTCGCGCACCCACTGGGTGTTGCCGAGCTGCTGCAGCGGACCCAGCGAGGTCGTCGCGTGCGCCAGCCAGGTCTCCAGCAGCCGCAGGCGCTCGCGGATGAGCGGGGCCACCGGGGAGGAGGGGGCGCACAGGGACACCCGCTCCTCGGCGGTGGCCCACAGCGCCCGGTTGAAGAACGCGTACCCGGCGGACTGCTCGTCGGTGGACCCCTCCGGGTCGATGGAAGCGATCAGGCCGCTCTCCAGCCGCGTCGCCGCCGTCTGCGTGAACTCGTCCAGGTGCAGGTTGCAGCCCACGCCCAGGAGCGCAATCGACTCATCGGTGCCGTGGTTGCCCCGGCCGGAATAGTTCTCGGTGAGGAAACGGCCATGATCGCGCAGGGCGTCGTCGATCCAGGACTGCCCCGGCGGCAGGGTGCCGCCGGCCTGCACGGCGAGGGCCTGGCGCAGGCACAGCAGCGTGTTCGTGCGGTGCATGGTCGGCTCGAGGGCGACCGGGTCGGACTTCCACGAGTAGGGGTGATCGCGCACCCAGTCCCGGGCGATGGCGACCGAATGATCCAGGGCAGCCGGGTCGCCGGGATCGATGGCCTGGCCGAGCCAGCGCAGCGAGTTCAGCCACATCTGCCAGCTCACCCGGCGGTGCGGGTTAGCGGCCCAGTCAATATCGCCCCTGCCATCCCCGACCTTTACGGCTTTGAAACGGCCCCAGGCGAATTCGTCACGGAGCACCTGTTCCTTGGGGTTGTCCCTGGGCAGGGAGGAGTATCCGCGGCACCAGTACAGCGGGTACGCGTCGAGGATGATCTTGGATCCGCTCGCCCCGGTCCCGCCACCGGCCGGGGCGGACCGGCCCTCACCGATGATGTTGCCCGGATTGAGGGCCAGCACCAGGCCCGTCACCGCGAGCAGGCACGCCGTGGCTAGCGATCCGGTTATCCAGGCGCGGCGCCTGCGCAGGGCATAAGGAGAGCGCGCGCCGGCTACCGGGCGCGGGGAGGTACCGCTCCCGCTGGCATCCATCCAGGCTCTCCTGTGCTGACCCCTGCTGACTGCGGACGCCCCATCGGCCGATTGCGCTGGAGGTGAAGAAGATCCGGACAGGTTTTCCGTTATCTGGACACATCCGGCCGGCGTGGTACCGGCGTGATCCTGGCCCGGGACGGCCGCGAGCGGGTGGCCGGCGGCCCCGGGACAGCCGGCGCCAGCGGCGGCACCCGGCCGGGATTTATTGCGCGCCAGCGCAGTACGCGGGCGGGCGGGGGTGTGGTGGCGGTGTTTCCGGTGACGCAGGGGTTCCGGGCGTCGCAAGCGGGCGGGGAGGCCTGGCAGGGGCTCCGGCGACGAGGGGCGTGACCCACCGGCGCGGAGGTGGTGTGACCGCTGGTGCCGGGGCTCCGGGTGGCGCGGGAAGGCGGGTCCGGGGGCTGATTCGCTGGTGGTGGGCGGGTGGCTATTCCGGGGGTGGTGTCGCGCCGGTGGCGGGGAACGCGGTGGCGTGGGCTGTGTCTGCGGCGTCGCGTCCGGCCTGCCACCCGGCTATTGAGACCGTGGACGCCGCACCGCGCCAGGTACCCCGTACCTGCCGGTCCCGGGCGCGCTGCCGGTAGTGCTCCTCCAGGGCGGTTGCCTTGGCGCGCAGTGCGATTGCGGTGCTGGTCAGTTCCCGCCTGGCTGAGCCCGGTGCGCGCGCGAACGCCTCGTCGAGCGCCTCCTCCCGGGCCTCACGGGCGGCCTGGCTGAGCAGCTCCCTGGTGCGCTCGGTGAAACCGGCCCGGAAGCTCCGCCGGGCCACGCCCCGGTCAGCCCGGCGCGGTCGCCCGCGCGAGTCGAAGAACCGCTCGCCCCGGTAGGCGCCGGAATCCAGCCAGGCCGTGGCGGACTGCTCCATCTGGAGGAGCAACCCGGTGTACAGCGACTCGGTGAGGTCGAGGTCGGCGGGCATGCCGACGGCATAGACGAGGGCGCCCCCGGCGGAGACGAAGCACTTCACGTCATTGACCGAGGCGACGACGAGATACAGCCGGGTCAGGGTCGCCAGGCCGGGGGACCGCTGCGGGCCGATGCCGACGGTGCGCTCCTCAGGCTCAGGGGCCTGGCCGCGCGCGGCGGCCAGGTGCGCGGCCTCGGCCAGGTCGATGCCCAGCCGGGTCGCCTCCCGCTGCGCCCGGGCGGTGGCTAGCTCACGCTCGGCCTGCGAGTCGCTGCACCCGGCCCGGGCGAGCAGATCGGCGATGAGGGCGAGGCGGTCGCGGTGCTGCTTCGTGCGTGAGGCCGGCCCGGCGGGCGAACGGGTGGCCAGGGCCAGGCCGCCGTCGCCGCTGGTGCCACCGGCGGACGCGGCGAGTTCTTCGGCGTAGGCGATCCGCAGCAGCCCGGCAGCGTTGCCGTGCCCGCAGTCGCGCAGCAGCGCCAGGAAGATCGCCCGGAAACGGGGACCGTGCGCCCCGCCGTCGTCCCCGGGCAGCGGAACCGGCCCGCCCCCGGGACCCGGGGTGACCCCGCAGGCGTGCAGATGATGCGCGACCTCATGCAGGACGACGAGCTCGCGCAGCGCCCACCTGCCGCCCTTCTCCGGGGAGGGCAGGGCGATCTCGCCGGTGGCGGGAGAGTAGTGCGCGGCCCCGGCGCCCCGGCGCGGCCGGACCGTCACGTCCGTGGCCCAGCTGGTGCCGCCGGGACTACCCCAGCCCTGCCGCTTCAGATGAGCGAGCACCCGGAGCACGTAGCCGCGCACGTTCCCGGGCTGGCCGAACACGATCTCGCGTTCCAGCCGCCAGCGAGTGCCGTACACGTTGACGAAACCCTCTGTGAGCCAGCGTCCGAGACGATCCTCGGCGGCGTAGACGGCGGCCTTGCCAGGGTCGGCCGGTGACATGAGGCACCTCCAGGGGTGGCGGGCGAGGCGTCCCCATCCTGGCGCGGCCCGCTGACAGAATCCTGCCGGGTCCGGGGGCGGGGGTGCCGGGGTGCTGTGGTGGGCGCCCGCTCGGTGGCGTCCTGCTGGGTCGTCTGCGGATGGGGATGCCGGGCCGGTGACCAGCTCTCTCATGAGGGCACGAAGCGGGACACGGGCCGAAAGCCCGGTGCAGGCCCCGGCCACGGCCCGGTGCCGTGCGGCTGGTCACGCCGTCACCTCTATGGACGGGCACGGCCTGGCGTCGTGGGACCTGCGCGCAGGTGCTCGCCGCCGGGGAGGTCATCGGGCTGGAAGTATCCGAGTACGAAGGCGACGGCTCCGCAACGGCCAGTGATCTGGCCCGGGCGCTCGCCCCGCTGCTCGCGTAACAGGCGCCCTCGCTCGCCGGGGGACGACCTCGCTGGAGGGGCCGCAGCGGCGGGCAGCCTCGACGGCGGGGCACCGTCGTGTGATTCATGCCGCCCGGACTGTTGCTGACGTGAACCCGAGTAGCTTAGTATCTGCGTATGCGCGCAGATTCGAGAGCGTGCAGATTTGGCCCGGACAGCGCCTACGCCGACCTGGCGGCGGAGGTGTTCCGCCTGCTGGCTGACCCCACCCGGATCCGGATCATCCTGGCGCTACGGGACAACGCCGAACTGCCGGTGAACCGCCTCGCGCAGATCGTGGACAAGACCCCGACGGCGACCTCACAGCACCTGGCCAAGCTGCGCTGGGGCCGCATCGTAGGGGTCCGTCAAGACGGCAACCGCATGTACTACCGGCTGCTGGATGAGCGGGCCCGGCAGCTCGTAGCACTGGCGGTGTACGAGGCCGAGGAGGCAATCGACGGCACAACCGCGCACGAGCGCGCAGGGGTTGCCGGCGACATCGGCGTCCCCCCGGCGTGCCCGCACCGCCCCGCCGCATCCGCGGGCCCAGGTGGCGCCGGCGCCGGTGAGGGCGGCGCAGACGGCCCCGGTACCGCTGCCGGTTCAGCCCGGCGCGGTGCCACCGGCAGCGGCAGCCAGAGCAGGCCGGCCTCCGCCAGCTCCGAAGCGGGCTGACCCCGCGCCACCAGCCCCGCGCCTGACCGCCCCGGGCCTGACC
>CAMCQD010000174.1 GCA_945876925.1 uncultured Dermatophilus sp. | reverse complement strand
TTGGTCCGCATGGAACCGTCTCGCGGTGACGGTGGTACCGCGCGGCGGGCGAGGCCCGGACCCGCCACCGCGGCTCCGGGCCTCGCCCGTGACTACCGGGATTCGCTGAATATCAGTCACTGCCGGGTGCCCCCGACGGGATTCGAACCCGCACTCGGACCATTTTAAGTGGCCTGCCTCTGCCGGTTGGGCTACGGGGACAGGCCCAGGCTACCGGTCCCGGGCACCGCCCGGGACCGGACGGTCAGGCGACGGGGTACATCGGCTCGTTCTCACCCTGGGCCGGGTCGTACAGCTTGATCCCGATCCCGGTGAGTTCACCCAGGTGGAACAGGTCGTGCTCCAGCGCGGAGACCATCTCCGGAGTGCGCCCGGGCAGTTCGACCCGCAGGACCGAGATCCGCCCGCCGCCGATGCGGGTGCCGAAGTCGTGGATGATGCCGCCGTGCTGGGCCACCACCTTGGTGAAGGCGGCGATGATGCCCGGGCGCCCCTGGGCGTGGATGCGCAGCACGAGCGGGTCGCCGAGCGCGGCCCGGTCGGCGGGCTCGGACTTGTCGGAGGTGTGATCTTCCAGCTCCCAGACGTTGATGATGACGTCGGGGTAACTCACCGGTTGCACGGCGCGGCGGACGGCGTGCACGGTGACGTCCGTGCGCAGCACGATGAGCACCATGAAGTTGCCGCCGGGGATGAGCGACGTGCGCGGATCGTCGTGGTAGACGGCCAGCGGCGTGAGCGCGTTGGTCAGCGCAGCGATGACTCCGGGCTGGTCGCGGCCGATCGCGTGGACGGCGATGAGGTTCTCGCTCATGCGTCGAATCTAGCTCCCCGGCGGGGCCGGGCGAGCCCGGGGACCGCCGATTGGCTATGGCTCCGGGTGGCGCAGCAGGCTCAGCGCGATGCCGTCGAGGATGTCGTGCTCACAGGTGAGCACGTGCCCGATCCCTGAGCGCTCCGCCACCCGCCGCACGATGCTGGCCCAGACCAGCGCGCCGGCCGCGATGACATCCACCCGGCCCGGGTGCATGAACGGCAGCGCCGCCCTGGCTTCCCGCGGCGCGGTGATCAGGTCGTCGCAGGCGGCCAGCACCTGCGGCACGGGCCGCGCGGACAGGTGGATCGCCTCCGGGTCGTACCGCGGCAGGCGCAGCGCGTGCGCGGTGACGGTGGTGACGGTCCCGGCGAGGCCGACGAGGGTGCCGATGCCGTCGAAGGCAGCCCGTTCGCCGGCCTGGTCGAGCAGCTGCCCGATGCCGGCCCGGGCGGCGGCCAGCTGCGCCGCGGACGGCGGGTCGTCCCGCAGGTAGCGCTCGGTCATCCGCACGCAGCCCATGTCAACCGAGCAGGCCGCTTCCATCGCGGTCGCGCCGCGGACGAATTCGGTTGAGCCCCCGCCGAGGTCGACCACGAGGTAGGGCGCGGCGGCCCCCGTGGCGGCGACGTCCCCGGTGGCTCCGAGGAAGGACAGCCGGGCTTCCTCCAGGCCGGTGAGCACCTCGGGACTCACCTCGCGCCGGCCGAACGCGGCCCGCACCCCGTCGGCGAACTCGCCGGCGTTGGCGGCGTCCCGCGAGGCCGAGGTGGCCACGAACCGGACCGCTTCGACGTCAAGTTCGTCACATACGCGGGCGTATTCGCGGGTCATCGCCAGGGTACGCGCCATCGGCCCGGGGGCGATCACGCCGGTGGCGTCGACTCCGTGCCCGAGCCGGACGACCTCCATCCGGCGCACCACGTCGCGCAGCGGGCCAGTCCCGTCCGCGGCGCCGTCGGCTACGAGCAGCCGGATGGAGTTGGTACCGCAGTCGATCGCGGCGACTCGCATATCAGTCCTCCCTGGCGGCGCAGCCGCCGGCCGGCCACATCCCGGCCAGGGCCGCGATCGCCTCATCCCCGAGCACGTTAGTTCCCGGCCCGGCGGCCAGCGCGTGAGCGGCGAGCACATGCAGGCACTTAACCCGCCGGGGCATGCCGCCGGCGCTGATGCCCTCGATCTGCGGGACGGGGCGCACCGCCAGCCGGGCACGCCGGGACAGGTAGTCCTCGTGCGCCGCCTGGTATGCGGCGGCCAGCGCGGGGTCGGCCAGCAGCCGCTCGCTCATCGCCCGCATGAGGCCGCTCGCCTCCAGGGTGGATAGCGCCCCGGTCAGGCGCGGGCAGGTGGCGTAGAACGTCGTCGGGAAGGGGGTGCCGTCGGGCAGCCTGGGAGCGGTGGCCACCACCGCCGGGTGCCCGGACGGGCAGCGGGCGGCGATCCCCAGCACGCCGCGCGGCAGGCGGCCCAGCTGCTCCCGGACCGCTTCGAGGTCCGCGGGCGCGGCTGGCTGGATGCCCAGTCCGGCCAGGACCTGCGGGGCGGGGGCCTGAGGGGAATCCATCGCGGTGCCGTCCTCCTCTCGCCGGGCCGCGTGCTGCGGGGGTGTCACTGCGGGCTCGTGGTGGCCGGGCCACTGCGCGCGGGCGCGGTGCGGGTGGCGGTACCCGCAGTCGTGCTGGCGCCGGTGGTAACCGTCCGGGTGCTGCCCGACCCGGGTGCGGTGCTGCGCGCGGTGCCGGCGGACCGCTCCGGGGCCGGGTCCGCCGCGCTCGGCGTGCCCGCAGCCGGGGGCTCCCGGGTGGCGTCCGTCCCGGGCGGGGTGCTCGCCTGGGTGCCGCCGGGCTGCGCCGGGGCGCTCGTACCGGGCGCCGGGGGCACGCCGGAGGCTGCCGGGGCGCCGGGCCGCTCATCCGCAGCGGGGTCGATGGGAGCCAGCGGGGCGCTGACGTCCTGCGGGGACAGTGAATCGGCGGCGTCCAGGGAACTCCACATCCGCGAATACCACGTGGTCTCGCCGGTCGTCTCGGGACGCACCACCGAGCCGGTCCCGCTCAGGTCCCGGCCGCTGAGTCCCTCGACGTCGATCACCTGATACGAGGTCTCCCCCGGCCGGACGAATTTGAGCCGCTGGCGGGCCTGCTGCTCCACGAAGGCCGGGTCCGACCAGCGGGCGAGATCGCCTTGCAGCTGGTCCACCGCAGCCTGGCGGGTGGCGACTTCCGTTTCCAGGGCGTCGATCTGGGCCCGCTGCGACAGGTAGCCGCGCAGCGTGGGGATGAGCATGAGCGCGAGCAGCACGAAAATGCCCGCCAGCACGGCGATCCGCTTAGCAGGCGAAGCGGCCCGGCCGCCTCCGGGAGGCCCGCCGGGGCGGCGGGACCGCTCCCCTCGCCCGGGCGCCGCAGCGGGCCTGGACGATGAGCGGGAGGCGCCGCCGCGCCCGCCGGGACGGCGGCGGACCGGTGACGCGCCAGGGGCGCGCCGGATGTTCCCACCCGGCACGCCCCCGGAACGACGTGTTGCACGAACCATGCCTACAGCATCAACCCTGCGCGCCCTTGAAGCGAGGGAACGCGCTGGCGCCGGCGTAGACGGCAGCGTCGTCGAGGACTTCTTCGATGCGCAGCAGCTGGTTGTACTTGGCCACGCGCTCGGACCGGGCCGGGGCGCCGCTCTTGATCTGGCCGCAGTTGGTGGCAACGGCCAGGTCGGCGATGGTGGTGTCCTCGGTTTCCCCGGAGCGGTGGCTCATCATGCAGCGGTAGCCGGCATTCTGGGCCATGGTGACGGCGTCCAGCGTCTCGGTCAGCGAGCCGATCTGGTTCACCTTGACCAGCAGGGCGTTGGCGGTGCCGGTGCCGATGCCCTTGGCGAGCCGCTCGGGGTTGGTGACGAACAGGTCGTCGCCGACCAGCTGAACCTTGTCGCCGAGCTGCTCGGTGATGTGCTTCCAGCCGTCCCAGTCCTCTTCGTTCAGCGGGTCCTCGATGGAGACCAGCGGGTACTTGGCGACCAGCTCGGTGTAGTACTCGACCATCTGCTCGTAGGTCTTCGACTCGCCCTCGAAGGCGTAGGTGCCGTCCTCGTTGTAGAACTCCGAGGAGGCGACGTCGAGCGCCAGCGCGACGTCCTTGCCGGGGGTGTAGCCGGCGTCACGGATGGCGTCGCAGATGAGGTCCAGGGCCTCGGCGTTGCTGTCGAGGTTGGGGGCGAAGCCGCCCTCGTCGCCCAGCCCGGTGGCCAGGCCGCGCTTCTTGAGGACGGCCTTGAGGGCGTGGTAAACCTCGGCGCCCCAGCGCAGGGCCTCCTTGAACGAGGACGCGCCGATCGGGGCGATCATGAACTCCTGGATGTCAACGTTGGAGTCGGCGTGCGAGCCGCCGTTGAGGATGTTCATCATCGGCACCGGCAGGACGTGCGCGTTCGGGCCGCCGACGTAGCGGAACAGCGGCAGGCCGGCCGAGTCGGCAGCCGCGCGGGCGACGGCCAGGGAGACGCCGAGGATCGCGTTCGCGCCGATCTTGCCCTTGTTGGGGGTGCCGTCGAGGGCGAGCATCTCGGCGTCCACGAGACGCTGATCGGTGGCCTCGAAGCCGAGCAGGCGCGGGGTGATGTCCTCAAGCACGGCGTCAACGGCCTGCTCGACGCCCTTGCCGAGGTAGCGGCCCTTGTCGCCATCACGGCGCTCGACGGCCTCGAAGGCACCCGTCGACGCGCCGCTGGGAACCGCGGCGCGAGCCGTGGTCCCGTCGTCGAGCAGCACCTCGACCTCGACCGTCGGGTTGCCGCGCGAGTCCAGGATCTCCCGGGCGCCGATTTCTTCGATGGTTGCCACAATTTCTCCTTGCTCTGGCGAACGGATATGGCATGGGGTGCGCACCTGCCACGACGAGCCGGCCGGAGGCGGGCACGCATGTCGTCGGGTCGGCGACGCGCGCTCCCTCACAGGTGCAGGCACCCAGGGCGAAGCGGGTCACGTGACCGTACGAAGCCGAGCCTACGCGGTCGATCCGGTCGAGCGCGGGGGTAACAACGAGGCAGTCGGGTCACTCACGTTCTCGTTGCGCACGTCACCGCCCCTGCCCCGGACCAGCCTCTCCGGCACGGCAGCGCTACCGCAGGTCCCCTGCGGCACAAGCGGTATCGCACCCGCGCCCCGCACCGGGGCCGGGAAGCCGCCCTTCCGTCCTGCGGCGCGCCGGTGGGGGCGCGCCGCAGGCCGGAAGCGGTCAGGGGGCGGGGCGGCGCACGGAATCCTGGA
>CAMCQD010000173.1 GCA_945876925.1 uncultured Dermatophilus sp. | reverse complement strand
TAGCTGGCAGCCGATCTGGAGATGGTCATGGATTTCTCTGCACTCCGCGGCCGCCGGGTGCGCGCCACTATGGCCGTGCTGGCTGCGGCCCTCCTCCTGGCCGCCGGGTTCTCGGCGGGCATCTCCCTCGGCCGCTCCAGCCCGGCCAGCGGCGGCACAGCCCTGGTCGAACCGCTCACCGGCTCCGGGCCGATCGGCCCGTGGCAGCGCTACGGCCACGCCGCCTCCGGCGATAAGGCAGCCCGCGCCGTCGCCGCCGACCCCGAGGGCATCCTGCTCATCGGCGACTCGGTCGCCGCCCGGATCCAGGACCGGCTCGGCGTCGCGCTGCGCAAGAAGTCATGGCCGATGTCGTGGGACCACTGGAACGGTCGCCCCACGCACGCGACCGCCGACGCCCTCCTCGCCCTGGACACCGCCGGCGCCCAGCCCGCGCGGCTCGTCGTCGTCTCCGGGGAGAACGACGTGTTCGAGCCGTACCTGTTCGAGACCCAGATCGAGCGCATCATGCGCATCGCCGGCCCCCGGCGGCAGGTGCACTGGGTGACCCCGGTGGTGCGCCGCCCCGCTTTCACCCAGCCCGACCAGGCCAACTCCGACCGGCTCCGGCTGGCCCTGGCTTCCGCTGCCCAGCGCCACCCCAACCTCTACCTGGTGGACTGGGCTCAGCTCGTGGTCACCGTCAGCGAGGCCGAGGCCCGCCAGCTGCTGCCCGACGGAGTGCACCCCTCACCAGCCGGAATCGCCCAGATGGTCGATCTGATCATGACCTCACTGGAGTCGCACCCGCTGCAGATGGACACCGCCACCGCCGGCTGACACCCCCGGGCACTGGATTGATATCACCGGGGCGCGCGATGCCCTACCCTGCGCACCCGCCATGACTTAGCGTGGTGGCGTGCTCATCCTTTTGCCGCCGTCGGAGCGCAAGGAAGCCCCGCGCCGCAGGGGCCGCCCGGCCCGGTTCGAGAAACTATCGTTCCCGCAGCTGCACTCCACGCGAGAGATCGTGCGCGAAGTGCTCGCTGAGGTGAGCGCGAGTCCGCAGGCTTACACCAGGTTCGGCCTGTCAGCTGCGCATTCCGCGGAGGTCGACCTCAACACCCGCCAGCACGCCCTCAACGCGATCCCGGTGGAAGAGCTGTACACCGGAACGTTATACGACGTGCTCGACCCGCTCGGGCTTACCCCCCACGGCCGCCGCCGGGCCCGCACCTGGGTGGTCGTGCTGTCGGCGCTGCACGGGGCGCTGCGGCTGCGTGACCGGGTTCCGCCGTACCGGCTCTCGATCGGTACCCGCCTGCCGGGGCTGCCGCCGCTGGCCTCGGTGTGGCGCCCGGCACTGGAACGGGTGCTGCCGGTCGCGGTCGGCGGCGGCATGGTGCTCGACGCCCGCTCCGGCGGATACGCGGCCATGTGGACCCCGCCGCCGGTAGTCGCCCCGGTGTGGGTGCACATCCAGGTGCCGGGGGCCAGCCACATGGCCAAGAAGACCCGCGGCGAGGTGGTCCGGGCGGTGTGCAGCACGGTGGCCCCGCCGCCGGAGAAGGCCACCGAGGTGCTCGAGATCGTCCAGGGCGCGCTCAGCCGCACCCACCACATCGAGCTGCACCCGGCGTCCTCGCGCACCCGCCCGTGGGTGCTGTCGGTGGTGCCCCGCAACCTGCGTTAGCGCATCAGCGCTGGTGGGCGTCGTCGTTGATCCGGTCGATGGCGTAACCGCCGTCGGCCCAGACCCGTACCCAGGTCAGGGACGCCGGGGACAGCGACAACCGCGAGGCGATGGTGAAATCCACCCCGAGCAGGTGGCTCAGCAGCGCCTGGAGGGCACCGTTGTGACTGACGATGACGACGAGCCGGTCACCGGTGGCGTACCGGGCGAAAGCCGCCGCCACCCGCTCGCGCACCTGCGCGAACGACTCCCCGCCGGGGATGACGAAACGCTCGTCGCGGATCCGGGCGAGTTCCCCGGGTGCCCGCTGGGCGATCTGGGCCCAGGTGAGCCCGTCCCACTCCCCCAGGTCGACCTCATCCCAGGCCTCGTCAGTCCGCGCGGAAACCCCGAGGGCCTCGGAGATGAGGGCGCCTGTGCCGCGGGCCCGGGCCAGCGTCGAGGTGACCACGGTGACCTGCTCGCCGTCGCGGACGATGTCCCGCACGGCCGCCGCGGCCCGCCGTGCCTGCTGCGTTCCCAGGGCGTTGAGCGCCGGATCCGAGCCGCCGCGGCCGGTCACCCGGCCAGCGACGGTGTCGTCGGTGACCGCGTGCCGTACCAGCAGGATCCGGGTGGGCGGTCCCAGGTCGGGAGCGCCCGGGCCGGGCACCGGGCCCACCGCGGCGGCAGCCGGGTCCCCGGGGCGCGCACGCACCGGGATGTCCCCGGCGGGCACGCCGCCCGCAGCACCGCCCGGAAGCGGAACCTGGTGGTCCGTGCTAATCCGCTCGCCGTCCATGCCCTTGTTCGAGAGGGTATCGGCGGCTGCGTTCTGCGCCCGGGGAACCCAGGCGTACCGCACCGAACCGCCGGCGGCGATGATCGCCCCGGCGATCTCCCGGGCCCGCCCGGCCAGCTCCCGCATCCCCGGGTGCTTGATCTTCCAGCGGCCGTTCATCTGCTCCACGACGAGCTTGGAGTCCATCCGGACCTCGATGTCAGCCCCGGGATCCAGGTGCGCAGCGGCCCGCAGCCCCTCGATCAGGCCGGTGTACTCGGCCACGTTGTTGCTCGCGTGCCCCAGCGGGGCCGCCCGCTCGGCCAGCACCGCCCTGGTCACCGGATCACGCACGAGGGCGCCGTAGCCGGCCACTCCCGGGTTACCGCGCGAGCCCCCGTCGGCTTCGACGATGAACCGGCTCACAAGCCGGACTCCGAGGTGCGCACGAGGATCCGGCGGCACTCCTCGCAGCGCACCACCTCATCCTCGGGGGCGCCGGCCACGCGGCGCAGGTCCGCTCCGAGCAGTTCGAGGTTGCACCCGCCGCAGCGGCGCTGAGTGAGCGCGGCCGCACCCATGCCGGTCTGCTCGCGGATCTTCTCGTACAGCGCCACCAGCTCGGCGGAGATCCCGCCGACCACGCCGGTCCGGGAGCGGGCGATGGTGTCGCGCTCCTCATCCAGCCGGGCCAGGGCGGCCTGCTCGGCAGCCTGCGCGGCCTCGGCCGCCTCGGCGACGGCAGGCTCGGCCGCCTCCAGGGAGGCGACCTTGGCGGCCAGGTGCTCGGCCCGCTCCATCACGGCCAGCTGCTCGTCCTCCAGGATGGCGGCGCGCCGCTCCAGCGAGGCCAGCTCGGCCTGGAGGTTCTGCAGGTCCCGGGCGGAGGCCGACCCGTCATCGAGCCGGGAGCGGGTCCGGGCCGCCCGGTCGCGTACCAGCTGCACATCAGATTCGGCCTTGCCGACCTCGCGCTCCACATCGGACAGGGCCGTGCGGGCCCGGACCAGATCCGCGTGGGCGGCCTCGTACCCGGCCCGGGCCTCGGCTGCGGCCTGGCTCTCCGGCAGGTTCTTCCGCCGGTGCACGATCTGCGCCGTCCGCGTGTCAAGCGCGGCGAGATCGAGCAGCTTCCACTGCTGACCGGGGTCAGCCTTCATCGTCTATGCCCTCCTGGCTGGGCCGCACCGCCTCGGCGATCCGGCTGGTTGGCCCGGTACGTTACGTGGGTACGCATGCGCCCACCGTGAAGTTCCACGGGTCCGTGACAAGCTCACTGACGTAGGTGCCGATCTGGAACCCCCGCCCGGCCAGGGTGGCGCGCAGATCCTCCGCGGCCCGGGCCAGCCACAGCGACTCGGTGGCGAAATGACCCGCGTCGATGAGGTAGGGACGCCCCCCGCGCGCCTCCTCACGGGCTTCCAGGGCCGGGTGATGCCGCAGATCCGCGGTCACATAGACATCCGCGCCGCTGGCGCGCACCTCATCGAACAGCGAATCCCCGGCCCCGCCGAGCAGCGCGATCCGGCGCACCCTGGCGGCCGGATCACCCGAGACCCTGATCCCGCCACCGGTGACGGGAAGTACCGAGGCAAGACGGTACGCCAGATCCGCCAGTGGGAGCGACTCGGGCAGGTCACCCACCAGGCCCAGCGGGGAGCCCTCGCTGATCGCCAGCGGCTCGGCGCGGGCGGGGTCGAGCCCGAGCGCGGCGGCCAGCGCCGTGTTCACCCCCGGAGTAGCGCTGTCGGCGCTGGTGTGCGCGCAATACAAGGCCACGCCGCCGGTGATGAGCCCGGTCACGGCCGCGCCCTTGGCAGTGGTGGCGGCGACGCTGTGCACGCCGCGCAGCAGGAGCGGGTGGTGGGTCACCAGCAGGCCCGCGCCCGCGTCAACCGCCTCGGCGATCACCGCCAGGGCCGGGTCAACCGCGAAGTGCACCAGCGGCACGGGCTGGCTCAGGTCCCCGGTGATGAGCCCGGCCCGGTCCCAGGACTGCGCTCCCGCAGGCGGGTACGCCTGGTCCAGGGCGGCGGCGACATCAGCCAGTCTGGGTGTGACCACGTGGGCCCGGCCGGGCTCGAACCGACGACTCCCGCGGTGTAAGCGCGGTGCTCTGCCAACTGAGCTACAGGCCCCGGCGCCCGCTGCCGCCATCGCGACGCGATCACGTCGCCCGGCGCGCCGGCGCCCCACTAGTGTGCCCCACGCCGGGGCATGCCGTTGACGACTCGCTGGGCACCCGGACGGCATGCCCTGCCGCTCAGGCCCCGATGAGGGCGGCCAGCGCCTGGTGATACCCGGTGAAATCACGCCGCTCGCCAGCAGGGCACAGCAGCCGCCACCGGACGATTCCCTCCGGGTCGACCAGGAATGTGCCCCGGCTGGGGGCGCCGCAGGAGTCCTGGAGCACGCCGTAGCCGGCGGAGGCGGCGCCATGCGGCCAGAAGTCCGACAGCAGCGGGAAGCCCAGGTTCTCGGCTTCGTCCCAGGCACGCAGCGTGAACATCGGGTCGCACGAGATAGCCACCGTCCGCACGTGCTCAGAGCGGAACCGCTCGTAGTCGTCCCGGATCTCGCACAGCTCCCCGCGGCAGATGCGCGAGAAGGCGAACGGGAAGAAGACCAGGAGCACGGCGGTGCCGCGGCGTAGCGCGGCGAGCGCAACCGGGCAGCCGTACGGGTCCACCACGG
>CAMCQD010000172.1 GCA_945876925.1 uncultured Dermatophilus sp. | reverse complement strand
CTGGGGCTGTCCTCCACCACGAGGCACTGCCCGGGCTCTAGTCCGAGCCTGCGGGCGGCGAGCAGGTACAGCGCAGGATCGGGCTTTCCCCCGGCTACCTCCTCGACGGTGGCGTACACCTGCGGGAAGATGCCGGCGGCCCTGGTCCGCGCCTGGGCTAGCTCGCGGTTGGCGTTGGTCACCAGCGCCCAGGGCAGCCCTAGCCCGGCCAGGACCGCCAGCAGCCGGTGCGCGCCCGGCAGTGCGGTGATATCGCCGGTGTCGTCGATCTCCTCGGTCATATGCGCGGCGACGTGCCGGGCGACGGTGGCGGCGTCGAAGTCCGGGCGGAAGCGCGTGATGATGCCGTCTGCGGTGGCGCCGTGGCATACCGCCACGACCTCCTCGCCGTCGACTCCGTTGACGGCGGCCCAGCTCCGCCAGGCGCGTTCGACCGCTGCGCTGGAATCGACGAGCGTGCCGTCCATGTCGATGAGCACGGCGCCGATCTCGGCCTGGACCCCGGCAGCGGCGTCGCTGATCCTGAGCACGTCCCCTCCTGGCGGTAACGACCTCCTCCGGGCGGTCCCCGGCGGCATCCGGTCCTCCCACGCTACCCGGGGAGGAGGACCCCCCAGGCCAGCAACGACGCTCCCCGATCCGCGGCCGGCGGCGCTGCCCGGCGGCCGATCCGGCAGCCTGGGCCAGGCATCCGGACGGGTTCCTGAACCAGGCCCTCGGTCATCCTTCCGGCGGTAAAGTCAGAACCTCCCGGGCCGGAATGGCCTCCCCTTCCATCGCAAAGCGACCGGCACATGAGCGAAGACCCCCGCCTTTTCCCTGGCAAGCACTTCATCTCCACGGTGCTCGAGGCCCTCGACACCAAGACTGCCATGACCGGAGATATCGCTCAAAGATATCTCCAGCGAGCCGGCATGGCCGGCATGATCATCGGAATCTTCTACCTCGCCTACTTCCTGACCGTGGCGGCATTCGCCGGCAGTGATCCCCATGCCGACCTAGCCGTAGCCGGCAAGCTCATCGGCGGACTGGTGTTCGGCTGGGCGCTGGTGTTCATTTATTACACCAAGTCGGAGCTGCTGACCTCGAACATGATGGTCGTCTCCATTGGCGTGTACTACCGCAAGATCAAGTCGCGGCGCGGCCTGCGCGTCCTCGGGATGTGCCTGCTCGGGAACTTCCTGGGAGGGCTCGTAATCGCCACCATCTTGCACTTCACCTCCATCATCTCGGGCGACACGCAGATTCATATGAACGCGGCCGTGGAGACGAAACTCGCCTACGTCACCGAGGGTGCCACCGGGATGACCGATCTGTTCTTCCGGGCGATTTTGTGCAACTTCATGATCAACCTGGCGATGCTGCTCATCTACAACGGGTTCCTCAGCGACGATCTCGCCAAGTGCCTCGCCATGGTGGTTGCCGTGCTCATCTTCGCCTTCCTCAGCTTCGAGCACTCGGTGGCCAATACCGTGCTGTTCACGATCGTGGGGCTCCGCAGCGGCATCGACATACTTCCCGCGCTGGGAAACGTGGGAATAGCCCTGATCGGTAATTTCGTCGGCGGTGGCGTCCTCATCGGGCTGTACTACGCCTACGCCAATGACGACAGCAGGCACGTTCGCCACCGCGACACCGTCAGCTGACTAGCCGGCAGGCGAACTGGCGCTTTCCCCCGGCGGGCCCTCCCGGGGCGGGGGAAAGCGCCAGTTCACGTCTGCACCTCCCGCTCGCGCCCGGGCGGGGCGTCGCCCGCCAGACCGTCCCGCCAGACCGCCGGTGACCAGCTGAGCGCCGCAGCTGAGGTGACATCGCGGCGCCTTCGGCAGCGGGCAGCGGTCCCGGAGCGAAATCTCCTCCCGTGCGCAATGGGCACGATTGCCGGCGGCATTCCTTGCCGGTCCCCGGCGCGATGGCCGAATCCTCAGGTAACCGGGCACTGCCGCCCCGCTCATATGCGACCACCCACCATGAGGCTCACGACGGCCGGGGAGGACGAGCCGTCAGCTCATCTCCTGCGCGCCGCGACGACAGGAGGCCCCCGTGTACACCTTCCCGTACGGCGACTACCCCGCCGGGCGCGGCATCGAGCTACGCGATCTGCTGATTCCGCACAGCGCCGCCCTGGGCATCCTGGCCGCCGTCCTGCTGGGCTTCGGCACCGTGCTCATGTCCGCCCCGCTGCTCGTCCTGGCCGGCCTGACGGCTGCCGCCGCTACCGGCGTCGCGATGATCTCGGCGGCCTGCAACACGCTCGGGGACGGCCCGGCCTCGATCTGACGGCGGGGCGCGGCCAGGAGCTTCCCGCCGCCGGTGGCCCCTCCCGGCTCCGGCGGGCGGTCGCGCCGGCCGGGTGCGTCAAACGCGGCAGCGGGGCCCGGAGCGCCTGCCCCGGACCCCGCCAGTGAGCGGATCCTCGCTGGTGTCAGCGAGTCATCAGCGGAAGTCGCCTCGCGAGAAGGCTTCCTCCAGCTCCTCCAGCGAACGGCCGGAGGTGTTCGGCAGCATCTTGACGAGGAACCACAGGGCCAGCAGGCCGACCACGAAGAACAGGCCGAACATGCCCTGCAGCCCGGATGCCGCGACGATCTGCGGGAACGAGAACGTGAGGATCGCGTTCGTCACCCACATGCACAGCACCGACAGGCCCATGCCGAATCCGCGCAGGCGCAGCGGGAACAGCTCGGACAGCGCCACCCAGACAGGCGCGTTGAGGCAGCACTGCATGAAGAACACGAAGGTCACGCACAGCACGAGGATGAGGTACGCCCGGGCGATGCCCTCGGGCATGAGCGTGGCGACCACGGTGATGATGCCGTGGATGGTGGTGGTGGCGCAGAAGCCGAAGATGATGAGCTTGCGCCGGGGCACCCGGTCGATGACCACGAACAGGCACAATGCGGTACCCACCACGGCGAGCACGCCGTTGGCGATGTTGGCGATGATCGCCGCGGAGCTGGAGAAGCCCGCCACGGTGAGCAGCTCGGTGCCGTAGTACATGATCGAGTTGATGCCGGTGACCTGCTGGGCAGCCGCGATGCCACCGCCGATGATGACGAGGCGGCGGATCCACGGGGTGCCCAGGTCAGCCCAGCCCCCGCTCTGGGACCGGGCCTCTTCCTCGGCGAGGGCCTCGACCTCGGCGATCTCGGCGCGGGCCCGGTCCTCATTGCGGACCTGCATGAGCACCTCGAGGGCTTCCTGGGTGCGGCCCTGGGAGATCAGCCAGCGCGGCGACTCGGGCATGGACAGCATGCCGACGAAGAGCATGACGGCCGGGACGGCGCAGACGGCGAGCATGTAGCGCCAGACGCCCTCGTGGTGACCCCACATGCTGGCGATGATCGCGTTGATGATGAAGGCGAGCATCTGGCCGACGACGATGGCCAGCTCGTTACGGCCGGACAGCGCCCCCCGGCGTTCGGTGGGCGCGAGCTCGGACAGGTAGACCGGCACGGTCACCGAGGCGGCGCCGACGGCGAAGCCGAGCACGAACCGGGACGGCAGCATGACCATCAGGCCGGGGGCGACGACGCAGCCCAGGGTGCCGACGAAGAAGATGACGGCGATGATCGTCAGCGCCTTCTTGCGGCCGATGCTGTCATTCATCCGGCCGCCGAGCAGGGCACCGACTGCTGCGCCGATGAGCAGCGTGGCGGTGACGAGGCCTTCTGAAAGCGGGGTGAGGCCGAGCTCGGCCTTCATGGGCTCGAGGGCACCGTTGATCACGCCGGTGTCGTAACCGAACAGCAGTCCGCCGAAGGTGGCGACGATCGCGATCAGGTCGAGGCGACGCTGGTGTGGCCCGGGCCGCAGTGGCGGCAGCGGCGTCCCTAGGCCGCTGCTCTGGGGAGCTCCATGGGACATACGTTCCTCCAGTGGGGCCGCCAGGGCTGGCGGCCGATGGGGTGGCTACATTGGCACCCCTCCGCTGCGTCACCAGCGCGAAGCGCTGCCACTGCACGTCGGGGCTCATGCCTGACGTTATGTACCCCGGCCTGGGCGGTCAAGGGATTAACGCCATTTTGTTAAGACAAGCACACAACTCCGGGACCGCCAACCCGACTTGCAACGTTGCAGCATACGGGCCATGATGGCTCACCCCGGTGGGCCAGGTGATCGGCGATGGGCCGCTACGCTGGGAAAACGCCCCCGGGAGCCCGGATAGTTCCCGCCCGCTTGCGACCCGGCAGCAGTCAGGCCTCCGCGATCCGCGGCCCGCGCGCCATCGGCGACCACCATCCGGACGCAAGTCCTCCCGTCATGTGATTTACACCATATGATCCGCGTCCGGGATAGGTCACGCGTATCACGACACCGCTCGCCCCGCAGCCGCCCCGCCAGCGCGATGACCCCGCCGCGCCTCTGCGCGAGAACAGCCTGCACACGCATTGCCGGCGCGTTCATATCGCCCCCATTTACCAGATCGTGAATCACGCGGGCGGCATCCGCTCACAGCCAGATCACAGCGACCGAGCCAGGGGCGATTAAACCATCGATGCGTGAATTCTTCTACATAACTCTTCCCCTCCTATAGCGGCAGATCGCGGATTAGCCTATTGTCCCGCCCGAGCACGAGGCGCTGGTGCCATGAGCCCGCCAGAACGCATCCGCCCCGCCCGGTCGGGACGGGCCCCTTCGCCTGCGAGCAATTCGTCCCCGGCCAGCGCAGCCGCTTCCGCCGCCACGAGGACTACTGGGACACCAGGGCCGCCATCGAATCGCTGACCATCATCGACTTCAGCGACGACGCGGCCAAGGTGAACGCCCTGCTGACCGGCCAGGTTCACACCATCGGCAACCTGCCGCCCTACCTGGCCGGGATGATCGGAACCCAGGGAGCGCGCACCCTGATCTCCGAGACCGGCGGCTGGGCCCCGTTCACCATGCGGGCCGACGTGGCCCCGCTCAGTGATGTGCGGGTCCGCCAGGCAATGCGCCTCATCGTCGACCGGCACCAGATGATCGACCAGGCGCTCTCCGGCGGGCAGGTGCAGCGGGTCGCCCTGGCGATGGTGTTCCTGCTCCGGTCGAAGATGCTCGTACTCGACGAGCCGAAGATGCTCAAGGGAGATACCCGTTGCCTGCTCCCCCAGTTTACCGGACTTGCCTTGCCCGCGTAGAGATCCGGACAAGGAT
>CAMCQD010000171.1 GCA_945876925.1 uncultured Dermatophilus sp. | reverse complement strand
CATGGTGGCCGCGTGGATCAGCGCCGACACTGGCGTCGGCCCGGCCATCGCGTCGCCCAGCCAGCTCTGCAGCGGGAACTGCGCCGACTTGGCGGTCGCGGCCAGCAGCAGGAGCAGCCCCAGCGCGGTCAGGGTGCCCTGGCTGGCGGAGGCGGCCCCGGCGAACACCGAGGCGAAGTCGAGCCTGCCGAAGGTGGCGACCATGACCAGCATCGCCACGATCATCCCGAAGTCGCCGAACCGGTTCGCGATGAACGCCTTGTTAGCGGCTGAGGCGTACGGCGGATTCCAGTTCCAGAAGCCGATGAGCAGGTACGACGCCAGGCCGACGCCCTCCCATCCGAGGAACATGAAGGTGTAGGAGTTCGCCAGCACCAGCGTGAGCATCGCCGCGATGAACAGGTTGAGGTAGGCGAAGAACTTGCGCTGGTCGGGGTCGTGGGCCATGTACCCCAGGGAGTACACGTGGATGAGCGACCCGACGAAGGTCACCAGCAGCACGAATGAGATCGAGAGCTGGTCCACCAGGATGCCGGCTGACACGCTGAGGTCCCCGGCCGGGATCCATGAGTAGAGGTCGAGGGTCTGCGCCCGCTGGGCGGCCGGCCGGGAGAGCATCTCCGCGAACACCGCCGCGCCCAGGGCGAAGCTGGACCATGACAGCCCGGTCGCCAGCGCGGGGCCGAAGGAGCTGGTGGCCTTGCCGCCTACCAGCAGGATGGCCGCCCCGGCCAGGGGAAGCGCGACCAGCAGCCACGCCCAGGCCGCCAGGCCACCGGCAGGCACCGGGACCGCCGGGGCGGCGGCGATCGCCGATGCGGCCGTTGAGGCAGTGAGGGAAAGCACGCCGATCGCTCCTTACAGATGCAGCAGGTTGGCGTCGTCGACCGAGGCCGAACGCCGGGCACGGAAGATCGTCATGATGATCGCCAGTCCGACGACCACCTCCGCGGCCGC
Source organism: uncultured Dermatophilus sp. (assembly GCA_945876925.1). Taxonomy (GTDB): domain Bacteria; phylum Actinomycetota; class Actinomycetes; order Actinomycetales; family Dermatophilaceae; genus Dermatophilus. Next base: position 4,185 of record CAMCQD010000171.1, on the reverse strand, counting down.
GACCGCCATGACGATGAGGGCGATGACCTGTCCCTCGCTGGTTCCCAGGGTGCGCCCGAAGGTGACGAACGCCAGGTTCGCGGAGACGAGCATGAGCTCGATGCCCATGAACGCGATGAGCGCATTGCGCCGGGTGAGCACGGCCAGGGCACCGATGGAGAACAGGATGCCCGCGAGCACCACGTAGTTCATGAGGCTCATCGCTGACCGCCCTTCGTGATGTCCTGACCGGACTCGGTGACCGCCTCGATGAACCCGGCCGGGTTCTCCGTCTGGGACCGGGCCCGCAGCACCTGCGAGACCGACAGCTCGCTGGGGGTCCCGTCGGGCAGCAGCGCCGGGGTGTCGACCGCGTTGTGCCGGGCGTACACGCCAGGGGCGGGCAGGCCGGCGACGAACACGTTGTCCTTGACGCGCCTGGCAGCCAGGCTGGCCTGCGACACCCGGGGCGTCAGCCGCTCCCGGTGCGCCAGCACCAGCGCGGCGACGCCGGCGATGCTCAGCAGCACGCCGATCATCTCGAAGGCGGTCAGGTACTTGCTGAACAGCTCCATCGCGATCGCGCTCACGCCCCCTGCGGTGTTACCGGCCGGGGCGGCCGGGACGGTCACGGCCGCCAGCGGGACCCCGATGAGCACGGCCAGCCCGAGGGCCAGCAGCACCGCGATCCAGCGGTGCGCGCGCAGGGCACCGCCAGGGGCGTCCGAGGCGTCCACGCCGACCACCATGACGACGAAGACGAACATCATCATCACCGCGCCGGTGTACACGAACACCTGCACCAGGCCGAGGAAGTCGGCCCGCTGGGCGAGGAACACCACGCCCATGAGAACCATGACGAACGCCATCGACAGCGCGGCGTACACCGCCCGCTTGGACAGCACCAGGCCCAGGGCGCCGATCACCATCATCGGCGCGACGATCCAGAACATCACCGCTTCGCCGGTACTGGTCATGCGCGTGCTCCATCCGTGTTCTGCTGCGCGGCCCGGCGCTGGTTCAGCTCGCCGATAGCGTCCTGGTGCTCCCTGGCCCACTGCCGCTGGGCGGCGGTGGGCTCGCTGACCTTGCCGAGGAAGTAGTCGCGCTCCTCCATGCCCTCGGCCATCGGATGCGGTGCGGGCACCATGCCCTCGCCCAGGGGGGCCAGCAGGTCGTGCTTCTCGTAGATGAGCGACTCGCGGCTGGAGTCGGCCAGCTCGTAGAAGGTGGTCATCGTCAGGGCCCGGGTCGGGCACGCCTCGATGCACATCCCGCACAGGATGCAGCGCAGGTAGTTGATCTGGTAGACGCGGCCGTACCGCTCCCCCGGGGAGAACCGGCCAGTACCGCCCTCTTCCAGCGGGGTGTCGTCATTGTCAGCGCCCTCGACGAGGATCGCGTCGGCGGGGCAGGCCCACGCACACAGCTCGCAGCCGACGCATTTCTCCAGCCCGTCAGGGTGCCGGTTGAGCTGGTGACGCCCGTGGAACCGGGGTGCCATCGGGCGCTTGACCTCGGGATACTGCTCGGTCTCGCGCTTGCGGAACATGGTCGCGAACGAGACGCCGAAGCCGGCGATGGGGGCGAACAGCTCAGCCAGCCAGCCAGCGGGCTGATCCTGCGGGTCGCCGGGGCCGCGCGTGGCGGGGACGGGACGGCTATCGCCGCGGGGGACGGGGGTACGGTCGGCCACGGTCATGCCTCCTCGTCGGTGGTGCCGGTCCCGGGAGCGGGGCTGAGCGGACGCGGGGCCGGCCCGGCGGCGGCCGGCTCGCGCAGCCGCTGACCGGGCATCGGCGGAACCGGGTACCCGCCGGCGAACGGATCGATTTCCTCAGGCTCAGGCTCCTTCAGGGCCGCGGCCTCGCGCCTGCTGTCCACCTGCCAGGCGGCGACCAGCGCGATCACCAGCACGACGCCGACGATGATCCCGGTGGCCAGGAAGGTGCTGGAACCGAAGAACCGCAGCTGCGCCGCCCGGATGAAGGCCCCTGCCATCCCCCACACGAGGGTGGCGGGGATGAGTACCTTCCAGCCGAACCGCATGAACTGGTCATACCGCGTGCGGGGCAGCGAACCGCGCAGCCACACGAAGTAGAAGATGAAGAGCCAGATCTTGATGGTGAACCAGAGCACACCCCACCAGCCCTGGTTGAACATGCCGTCGCCGATCCCGGCGATGCCAGGAGGCGCCGCCGGGCCGCCGAGGAACAGCGTGGTGGCCAGGCCCGCAGCAGTGAACATGTTGACGTACTCGCCCAGGAAGAACATCCCGAAGCCCATGCCGGCGTACTCCGTGTGGTACCCGCCGACGAGTTCGCCTTCGCCCTCGGCCAGGTCGAACGGCAGCCGGTTGGTCTCGCCGACCATGCAGATGCAGTACACCGCGAAGGAGAACACCGCCGGGATGGCGAACCACATGTTCGCCTGCGCAGCCACGATCGAGGATGTCGACATCGACCCGGCGTACAGGAACACCGCGATCAGCGACAGCCCCATCGCGATCTCGTAGGAGATCACCTGCGCGGTCGAGCGCAGCCCGCCCAGCAGCGGGTAGGGCGAGCCCGAGCTCCACCCGGCCAGCACGAAACCGTAGGCCGAGATCCCTGCTGCGGCCAGCACGAGGATGACCGCCACCGGCGAATCGGTCAGCTGCAGCGGGGTGGTGTACCCGAACATCGACACCGTCCCGCCGACCGGGATGACCGAGAAGGCGATGAACGCGCACGACCCGGCGATGATCGGGGCCAGGTGGTAGGTCTTCGCATCGGCCCTGGCCGGGACGATCGTCTCTTTCCAGATGAGCTTGAACCCGTCGGCCAGGGTCTGGCAGATACCGATCGGGCCGAACCGGTTGGGGCCGGAGCGCTGCTGCATGAAACCGATGACCCGGCGCTCGAACCAGATCACCACGACGACCTGCAGCAGCAGGTAGACGAAGATGAGCAGCGCCTTGATGAAGGACAGCCACAGCGGCGTGCCGCTGAAATCGGCGACGGGGTACTCCAGCGCCGTCAGCGTGCCCGTACCGGCGAGCCCGGCGAGTGCGCTCATGCCACACCATCCTTATCGAGTGCCTCATCACGGGCCGCGCCGGCCGCGGCGTCCGCAGGTGCCGCAGCCAGCGTGACGACCTCCCCGGCCTCGGCCGCGAGCGCCTGGCGGACCTGGCAGCCGGGTGAATTCGCCGGCACCCAGACCACGTTGTCGACCATCGGCGTCACCGCCAGCGGCAGGTCCAGGGACCCCGCGAACGTGGACAGCCGCACCCGGTCGCCGTCGGCCAGGCCGAACGCGCCGGCCGTGGCAGCCGACACCCGCGCCACCGGGGTGCGGGCGGTACCGGCCAGGTACGGTTCGCCGTCCTGCATCCGGCCCAGGTCGAGGGCCTGCCGCCAGGTCGCCAGGATGACGCCGCCGGGGGGCACGCCCTGGGCGGGCCGGGCGGGGTGAGCCGGGGCGGGGACGCGGTCGCCTTCCCACGGGCCGAACTCGGCCAGCTCGGCGCGGATGAGGTCCAGCGAGGCCAGGCCCAGCCCGGTGCCCATCTCGGCGGCGATCATGTCGAGCACCCGGTGATCGGCCATGAGCTGGGAGGAGAACGACGCCTGCACGGGGCGCACCCGGCCCTCCCAGTTGAGGTAGGAACCCTCGCGCTCGGCCGCCGGCGAGACCGGCAGCACGACGTCGGCGACGTCGGTGACCTCGCTGGCGCGCAGCTCCAGGGAGACGACGAAGGCACGCTCCAGCGCCTCGCGGGCGGTGGCGGGCTCGGCCAGGTCGCCGACCTCGACGCCGCCGATGACCAGCCCGGCCAGTTCCCCGTCCGCCGCCGCGGCGAGGATGTCGTCCGCGGAACGCCCGGGCTCGGACGGCAGGGACGGGACATCCCAGATGCCCTCAGTCTCGGCCCGGGCTGCGCTGCTGCTCACCGGACGGCCGCCGGGCAGCAGATGGCCGATCGCCCCGGCATCCAGAGCGCCCCGCTCCCCCGCACGGCGCGGGACCCAGCCGAGGCGGGCGCCGGTGCTCTCAGCGAGCGCAGCAGCCGCGGTCAGCCCGCCGGGCACGGTCGCGAGCCGCTCACCGGCCAGCACGATCGCGTCCTGGGACAGTGCCCCGGCCGCCTCGGCCAGATCCGGGTGCCCGGTGCGCATCGCCTCCAGCACCGCGGCCGCGGTGCCCGGGGCGGCGGCCAGGAGC
>CAMCQD010000170.1 GCA_945876925.1 uncultured Dermatophilus sp. | reverse complement strand
GCCGGGCAGGGCCGGGGCGATGGCGCTGATCGGAGCCGGGACCGGCACCCCCGAGCCGTCGCGTCGCCCGGTCGCCTCCGGTAGCGCCCGGGCCGCGCCGGCCTGGCTCGTCGCCCGGGCCGGGGCCGCCCCGGCGAAGGCCAGCCCCAGGCGGGCTTCGCCGCGCAGGAACCGGTGGCAGCGCACCCCGCCGGTGGCCCGCCCCTTACCCGGGTACCCGGACAGCGGGGTGACCTTGACCGACCCCACCGGGGCACCCGGCTCCGTCCCCGCCGCCACCGCCGCGGTCACCACGATGGCGTCCGCGCGCGGATCCACCGCGCCGAAGAACACCACCTCGGCGCCCTTGGCGAGCTTCACCCCGGCCATGCCCCCGGCGCCCCGCCCCTGCGGGCGCACCTTCCCGGCCGGGAAGTGCAGCAGCTGGGCATCCGAGGTGATGAACACCAGCTCCTCATCGCCGGTGCGCAGCTCGGCCGCGCCGACGAGCCGGTCCCGGTCCTTCAGGCTGATCGCCTCCCACTCCGCGCGGCCCGCCGGGTAGTCCGGCACCACCCGCTTGACCACGCCGCCCGCCGTGCCCAGCGCCAGCCCGGGGGAGTCCGGGCTGAGCGAGCACAGCCCCAGCACCACCTCCGCCGGGGAACCCCGGTACGCCGACCCGGCCGGGACGAGCTGCGCGTACGCGCTCACCGGCGCGCCCCCTGCCAGGGTGGGCGGCCCGTTGGCCGCCGCGAGCGCGGGCAGCTCGATCACCGGCACCCGCAGCATCCGTCCGGCCGAGGTCACCAGGGCGACCTCGCCGCGGGCCGTGGCCGGCACCACCGCCGCGATGGCGTCGTGCTTACCGCGCGGGCCGGCCGCCGCCAGTCCCGCCCGGTCCCGGGTGCGCGCCAGCAGGCCGGTAGCCGACAGCAGGACGTAACACGGGTCGTCGCTGACCTCCAGCGGCGTGCTCGCCGCGGCCGGGGTGCCCGCCGACTCCAGCAGCGCCGTGCGCCGCGGGGTGCCCAGCGCCGCCGCCGTATCGGCCAGTTCCCGGGAGACCAGCGCGGCCAGTGCGGACTCGTCGGCGAGCAGCTCGCGCAGCTGCGCGATCGCCTCCTGCAGCTCCCTGCGCTCGGCCTCCAGCTCGATCCGGCTGAACCTGGTCAGCCGCCGCAGCTGCAGCTCCAGGATGTAGCCGGCCTGCGCCTGGGACAGGTCGAATACCGCCATGAGCTTGTGCCGGGCCTGCGCGGCGTCGTCGCTGCCGCGGATCAGCGCGATCACCTCGTCGATATCGGCGATGGCGATGAGCAGCCCCTCGACCAGGTGCAGCCGGTCCTCCCGCTTGCCCAGCCGGTACCGGCTGCGGCGGCGCACGACGTCCATCCGGAAGTCCACGTACACCCGCAGCAGCTCCAGCAGCCCCAGCGTCCGAGGGCGGCCATCCACCAGCGCGACGTTGTTGATGCCGAAGCTGTCCTCCAGCGGGGTCAGCCGGTACAGGTTCTCCAGCACCGCCTCGGGGTTGAAGCCGTTCTTGATCTCGATGACCAGCCGCAGCCCGTTCTCGTGGTCGGTGAAGTCGTCGATGTCGCTGATCCCCTGGATGCGCTTGCTCTTGACCAGGTCGGCGATCTTCGACTTCACCTTCTCCGGGCCGACCAGGTACGGCAGCTCGGTGACCACGATCCCCTTCTTACGGGGGGTGAGGTTCTCGATCCGGCAGGCCGCCCGGGTGCGGAACGTGCCCCGCCCGCTCGCGTACGCCTCCCGGATGCCGTCCAGCCCGATGATCCGCCCGCCTCCGGGCAGGTCCGGGCCGGGCACGAACCGCATGATGTCTTCCAGCGTCGCGTCCGGGTGGTCGATGAGGTGCCGCGCGGCCGCGATCACCTCGCCCAGGTTGTGCGGCGGCATGTTCGTGGCCATCCCGACGGCGATCCCGCTGGCCCCGTTGACCAGCAGATTCGGGAACTGCGCCGGGAGCACGCCCGGCTGGGTCAGCGAGTCGTCATAGTTCGGGACGAAATCGGCGGTGTCCTCATCCAGTGAGGCGACCATCGACAGCGCCGCGGTCGCCATCCGCGCCTCGGTGTACCGCGCCGCCGCCGGGCCGTCATCCAGGGAGCCGAAGTTGCCGTGGCCGTCGACCAGCGGCAGCCGCATCGAGAACGGCTGCGCCAGCCGCACCAGGGCGTCGTAGATCGCCGCGTCGCCGTGCGGGTGGTACTTGCCCATCACCTCCCCGGCGATGCGGGCGCTCTTGACGTGCCCGCGGTCGGGCCGCAGCCCCATCTCGCGCATCGCGTACAGGATCCGCCGCTGCACCGGCTTGAGGCCGTCGCGGGCATCCGGCAGCGCCCGCGAGTAGATCACCGAGTAGGCGTACTCGAGGAACGCGCCCTGCATCTCCTCCTCGACGTCGATGTCGACGATCCGCTCGTCGACCGGCGGGACAGGAGCCTGGTTCTTCGACCGGACCACGCGCGCGAACCTCCTGGGGTTGGGATGAGCAGGACACATCCTCTCGCATCCGGTCCGCCCGGCTCACCCCGACGCGCGGCCTGGCGGCTAGGCGCGGTTCAGCGACTCCTGCAGCAGGTCCGCCACGGCGGCGGGGTCGTCCAGGGTGAGCAGCTGGCCGCGGAAATTGTGGTGGGTGAGCCGCCGGGCCAGCTTGGCCAGGATGGCCAGGTGGTCGGTGGTGGCGCCCATCGGCACCGCGATGAGGAACACCAGGCGGGCCGGGCCGTCCTCGGCGCCCCAGTCGATCCCGGCGGACGAGCGCCCGAACGCCACCGACGGCACGCTCACGTGCTCGCTGCGCGCGTGCGGGATGGCCACCCCGCCGGGCAGCCCGGTGGCGAGCTGCTGCTCGCGGCGGCGCACATCCGCCAGGAACCCCTCGATGTCGGTGAGGCGGTCGCGGGCCTGCAGCAGCTGCGCGAGCGTGACTATCGCGGAGCCACGGTCGGTGTCCGGCATTCCAAGGACGACCAGTTCCGGCGTGATCAGTTTCACCGTATTGCTCCTCGCGACCCGGTATCGGCTGTGCTTGCGGTTGACGGATGAAAAAGACTCGGGTGCGCCCGCACCACGGCATGACGATACCCCGGGCCCGCTGGCGTCAGAGCGCACATGACTCTCGAACGAGTCGCGAATCCGGCGACGGGACACCCCGGTTCGGCCTGGCCCGGCGGAATGCCCGAGAGCCAGGCCGCCGGATGCGCCGCACCGCCCGGATGTACCGCCGGCACCGGATGCGCCGGGCCGGCGGCACATCCGGCGTCCGCGGGCGGCCTCATCGGAGGCCATCACCCCCGCATGACCCGCGCCACGTGCCTCCGGGTCCGTCCTTGGCCCCGGAGGAGGGCGGGGACCAGCCAGACTGGGCCTATGAGGTCCGACGACGCGCCTTCGGAAAGCCCGGACACGCCGGTGCCCGGGAACTACCCCGAGCGCTGGGAGGCCGATGTCGTCCTGCGCGACGGCACGCTGGCCCACGTGCGCCCGATCGTGCCCGCGGACGCCGCCGGGGTGCGCCGGTTCCACGACGCCCAATCCGAGGAATCCATCTACCTGCGGTTCTTCGCCCCGGTCAAGCACCTGTCCGAGGCCGACGTCTTCCGGTTCACCAACGTCGACTACGACGAGCGGGTCGCCCTGGTGGCCACGATCGGCGGGGACATCATCGGGATCGCCCGCTACGACCGGCTCAGCGACCGCACCCAGGCCGAGGTGGCCTTCAACATCTCCGACCACTACCAGGGCAAGGGCGTCGGCTCGGTGCTGCTGGAGCACCTGGCCGTCATCGCCCGCGAGAACGGCGTGGCCCGGTTCGTGGCCGACGTGCTGCCCCAGAACCGCAAGATGATGCGGGTGTTCACCGACGCCGGCTACGAGGTGAGCCGGGCCTTCGACGAGGGCATCGTGTCGGTGTCGTTCACCATCGAGCCCACCGGGAAGAGCCAGGGCGTGCAGCTGGACCGGGAGCACCGCGCCGAGGCGCGCAGCATGTCGCGGGTGCTGGCCCCCGGTTCGGTCGTCGTGGTAGGGGCCAGCCGCCGCCCCGACTGCGCTGGCACGATCCTGCTGGACAATATCCTCGACGCCGGGTTCACCGGCCCGGTGCACGTGGTCACCGACGAGGACGGCCCGGTGCGGGGGATCCGCGCGTTCCGCCGGGTCAGCGACCTCGGCCAGGGCGCCGACCTGGCCGTCATCGCCGGGCCGGCCAGCCGCGTGCTCGACGTGGTGGACGACTGCGGCCGGTCCGGGGTGCACACCGTGCTGGTCGTCTCGGACGGGTTCGCCGAGGCCGGGCCCGGAGGGGAGGCCCGCCAGGCCGAGCTGCTGCGCCGCGCCCGGCGGTACGGCATGCGCGTGGTCGGCCCCTGCTCCTTCGGCATGATGAACAACGATCCGTCCGTGCGGCTGGACGCGACCCTGGCCTCCGCCAGCGCCCGTCCCGGGGGGCTGGGCATCTTCTCCCAGAGCGCGGGCCTGGGCGCCAGCCTGCTCGCCTCGGTGACGCGCAGCCGGATCGGCGTGTCGTGCTTCCTCTCGGCCGGTAACCGGGTGGATGTGTCCGGCAACGACCTCATGCAGTTCCTCATCGACGATGACGCCACCACCGCCGTGGCGCTCTACCTCGAATCGGTCGGTAACGCCCGCAAGTTCTCCCGCATCGCCCGGCAGCTGTCGCTGCGCAAGCCGGTGGTGTGCGTGAAGTCCCCGAGCGCGGGCACGGTCCCCCCGGGGCACCGGGCCCGCACCACGACGCTGCCGTCCGGGGCGTTCGAGGCGATGCTCGGCCAGGCCGGGGTCATCCGGGCGGAGAACATCCACGACCTGACCGTCATCTGCCAGCTGCTCACCGGTCAGCCGCTGCCGTCCGGTAACCGGCTCGCGTTCGTGGCCAACTCCCCGGGCCTGGTGGCGATCCTGGCCGAGGAGGCGGCCCGCCACGGCCTGGTCATCGGGCGGGACAACCCGTTCCTGCCGGTGCAGTGCACTGTCGGCCAGGTGAGCGCTATGGCCGAGGAGTCGCTGGCCGACGAGGCCGTCGACGCGCTCGTGGTGTGCCTGGTGCCACCGCTCGGCGGCAGCGAGGACATCATCGCCCAGGCGATCGCGCACGCTGCTGCCGCTGAGCCGGGTAAGCCCG
>CAMCQD010000169.1 GCA_945876925.1 uncultured Dermatophilus sp. | reverse complement strand
CGGGAGGAGGGAGCTTCTGCAGTTACTGCTGTTAGGTATTCGAGGCAGGGGGCGGCTCTCGCCCCCTGCCTGACCCACCAGGTGTCCTTAGATGAAGCTTAATCTATCGTGAGGTATCGCATTGAGTTCGATGCAGCCGTGGGATATTTACATGATCCGCGTTCCAGCTGGATATCCGGCGGATGACCGTCTCACCAGAGATGCGCCAGTCACCGAAGGTGAATTGCCATACCAAGCGGTAATTAAAAAGGCAAGGCAGCTTCCGGGGCTCCTTAGTGCGATCCAGCTGGCGTCGCCAACCCTGGCCGCAGCAATTGATGGTGCTGAAAAAATGCAGCTTCCAGCATCAAAAGAGCGCAGGGCGGCAATGTCCATTATTAAATATGATCTTCGAATGCGTAATCGCCCAACACCGTTTGGGCTATTTGCCGGGGTTGGCATTGGGCGATATGGTAAGTCCGCTGAAGTGACCCGTTCAGAGGCGCCAAAGGTTCACGGCGCTCCGGACATGGAATGGTTGCTGTCGATCGTGGACCGCCTTCAAACTGATCCAGAAATACTGGTAAACCTTCAAGTTCGATGCACGAATTTACTTGAAATGCGAGGGGATCGTGTGTATCTTGATGCTCCTCCGGATATCCGAGCGGGCGCCAAGGAGCCGTATACTTCGACGGTACGAATTCGTCGAACCCCCGTCATTGACGACATCATTGACTTGGCTCGGAATGCAATTAGTGTGCGCCAGCTCATTAATACAGTTACAGAGCGGCATGGTGGACGTGCGACAGCCGCGATGGGTCTGATCTCAAGTTTAATCAGCCGAGGCATCCTCCTGTCGTCTCTTCAGCCCTCCCTCAATGACGATGACCCATTGGCGACTTTGCTAGCAAAGGTAAAAGAGGCGACAAAAGATGCTATTGTCAATGGAGGGGCGCAGCGCGACATAGATGCTTTAGCTTGCGCTAATCAAATGCACATGCAATTGGCCAGCTCAAATGATGATGGAAGCGGCATCGGTGCAGTCAATGTCACGCGAGCTATCAGGCGTAGCGGAAATTCTATAGGTGCCGACCTGAGTATAAATATCGATGTAGTGATACCACATTCGGTACGTGAGGATGCCTCGCGCGCGATCGACCTTATGTGGCGGCTATCACCTGCCCGACTTGGCATGAGATCCCTGCGTCAGTGGCACAGTGCCTTCCTCGAGCGGTACGGGGTAGATCGCCAGGTCCCGCTTTCGAATGCGCTCGATCCTGCCGTCGGCCTGGGGGCACCTGCTGGTTACGAATGGCCGCCAAGTGAAGTCGTTAAACGAGAAGAGGCCGTTTCCCAGTCTGAACCTAGACGTAACCGCATACTCCTGGCTCTTGTTGCCGAGGCGCAACGAAAGGGTTTGCGAGAGGTAGTTCTGGAAGAGGAGACCCTTGATGCGTTAACGATCGAGTCTCCCGCCCCTGAGCTTGCTCAACGCTCATGCGAGCTGTATGCGATGCTCGCGGCAACGTCTCGTCATGCGCTGAACGCTGGTGACTTGGGCTGATGCTGGTGTGCCCATCTCCCGGGTAGTGGACTTAAGCAGTGCAACTGACGGGATTCGGGTTGTCGTTCGCTGGTGGTCGCGGCGTGGTAACTTTCCGTTCCTCTTCGGGGATGGTGGCTGCCGAGTGTCATTGGGTGAATGATACTTTTCGCGACCTGGTTGTATGCGGCGAGCGGATACTCGCTGGTGAAGAGGTGGTCGCCTGCCGGTGGCAGGGTCCCCTGAATGAAGGCCACTATCTGGACTTCACAACCGATCCTGCTGGCGGGCTGAGTATTGCCGTGCACTCCTTCCGGTATCCGGAAGGGGACACCTATGAGAAGATCTGGAGCGCGGAACGAGGCGAGCTGGTGGCTTCGTATCAGGTTACCGTGCGGGACTTCGCGGTGATGTTTGCCCAGGCGCTACGCCGGGTGCGCTCACTGTCGCTGGATTCCGCAGGACTGATCCGAGACTATCCGTGGCCTTTTCCGCAGGCGGTATTCGAGCGGGTTGAGGCGCTGGCCCGGCCCTTCGGATATCAGCCGAGGGTGCTCTCTGAGCTGCGGGATTCGGAGATTATGAATCTGCCGCGCAGGGAGGATTGACGGTCCTCCGCTCGGCTTTCCGGTGTGAGCTGTTACATCCCTGCAATATGCCGGGCGGCGCCCTGCTGACTGCTCACCGAGGGCGTTCGGGTGCGCGGAAAGGCCATGACGGGGCATCGTCACGCAGCTTCCGGGAGTGGCGTAGCGCCCGGGGGTGTCTGCGTAGGACGCTGGCCCCTTCGCCTCACGGAGCCGGTGGATGAGGGGAGCGGCCCGCGGACGAGTCCAGCTCAGTGCCCGGCAGAGCCCAGGCCAGCTGCCGATGGCGCGCCGCAGGTCATCGGCCGATCTGATCGGGGGCGTCCTGGGACCACAGGGCCACGAGGAATTCCATATCGGTGTGGGTGACCAGGCGCCACCAGCCGCGCTGGCCCAGGTGGGTATTCAGCTCGCGCTGGGCTGCGCTGCCGGACAGGTGAGCCTGCTCGGGCTCAGGCCCCCAGTGCACCGCGACCACATCGGTGCGCTCATCGCACACCTCGTCGAGCATCGCCCAGGTGCGCTCCCGCTGCCCGGCGTCGAGGTAGTACAGGAACTCGCTGAGCACCACCAGATCCGGGTGCCGCCCGCCCAGCGCCTCCGGGACCGCCGGAACCTGCGCGCATTCCACGACCGCCCGCGAGACCGCCCCGGCCCTGGCCAGGGCCCTGCGGGTGAGGTCGCACGCGGTCGGTGACATGTCCGAGCAGATCACCTCATCGCACCGGGCCGCCAGCTCGACGGCCAGATCGCCGGTGCCGCACGCCGGATCCCACGCCAGCCGGTAGCGTTCCCGCCGCAGCAGCGCCATCACCAGCGCCGTCTTGCGGCGTTCATACCAGGAGGTGGCTACCTCCCACGGGTCCGGATCGTCGCGGTACAGCTCCTCGAAGTCGGGGGTGATGCTCACCGGATCAGTGTGCGCCCTGTTCCCCGGCGCAGGCCAGGCGAACGCGGTAGCGCACCCCGGGAGGCCAGGCGCACCCCGGGAGGCCAGGCGCGCCGGGGGATCAGGCGCGGCCGGGGCAGCCGCGGAAGGCGGCGTCCACCTCGGCCGGGGTGACCTGGGCCAGGCCCGCGTGCCGCCACCGGGGCATCCGGTCCTTATCGACCAGCTGGGCGCGCACCCCCTCGTGGAAGTCCGGCTCGTCGGTGAAGTACCGGGCCAGGGCGTTATCCCGCTCCAGCACCGCCGTGAGCGACGGCAGCGCCGCCGCCTGGCGCATGGCCCGCAGCGTGATGTGCACCGACAGCGGGGAACGCGATTCGATGGCATCGGCCGCTGCTGACGCATCCGGGTCGCCGTAGCCGCGCAGCCGGGCCACGATCGCCACCGGGTCGGTGCCCTGGTAGCAGGCGTCGATCCACTCCCGGGAGCGGGCCAGCGCCGTCGAGCCGGACCCGGTGCCCACCCCGGCGGACACCGGGTCCGCGGTCCAGCCGGTGTCGCCCCCGGCGAGGCGGTCCACGAGCGCCTCCAGCGCGCCGGGGCTGGCCTCCGGGTCGATGCAGGCGTCGGCCAGCCCGGCGTAGATCGCCTCGGGGCCGCTGAGTACCGCGCCGGTCAGCGCCAGGTGCACCCCGGTCTCGCCGGGAGCAGCGGCCAGCAGGTGCGTCGCGCCCACGTCGGGGAAGAAACCGATGGTCATCTCGGGCATGGCCACCTGGGAGGCCGGCGTGACGATCCGGGTACGCGAGTGGCCCGCCAGGCCGATGCCACCTCCCATCGTGATGCCCTCCATGAAGGACACGAACGGCTTGGGGAAGGCGGCGATCTCACCGTCGAGCAGGTACTCCTGCTCCCAGAACCGCAGCGCCCGCTCCCGCTGCTCCGGGGTGCCCAGGGCGAGTTCGCGCTGGCGCCGGACGTCCCCGCCCGAGCACAGCCCCCGCTGCCCGGCGCCGCGCAGCACGACCGCGCCGATCCGGTCGTCGCGGGCCCACTGCGCTAGCTGGGGCCGGATCGCCTCGACCATGTCCAGGTCGAGGGCGTTGATCGCCCGGGGGCGGTTGAGCGTGATGATCCCGCAGGCACCCCGGGTGCCGAACAGGACCGTGCCGGGCCCGGAGGCGGGCGCGGCGGAACTGGTGGCGGCGGACATGTCACCTCTGCTGTCTGTGGTCGGGGCCGGTACCCGGGCGGGGTCACCGGCCGGGGTGCGCGGCATGCGGGCGGGTGCGCGCCGCGGGCCGGCCAGGCCGTGCCGCGGCGGTACCAGGCGAGGCTGCCACATGCGCGCCCGGATTCCGAGCCGGGCCGGTTCCCGCCTGGGCGCGCCCGGGCGCAGGGAGCGGAGCCGGCGTGCTCCCCGGGTTCCCCGGCCGCGGCAAGTGACCAACTGGTAACCGATCAACGCGGTGGTCAGGTGCTGCGGGTAACAAGGCGCCGGCGTATCTGCCGGCGTGAGAACCGGGGGATACAGGCCCGGTTTGCTGCGCCCGCAGAACGCCAAGGATCAACCTTCGGCTATTGCGGCAGGCGTGCGTGCCGTGCTTGCCAGAATTTTCCGGCAGCACGTTGGCGGGATCGGATACCGTAATTTCTCGCACTTTGGAATGCGCCGCCGATTCCAGAGTTAGGGAATACGCTCAGAAGTTGCGTCCGTGCTGGTCAGCGCTCCGTGAGCCGTGATTCGCCGGTGTCCGGGCGCAGAACGCGGGTAGGCCGATCGCCTCACGGTCGGTTAGCATGCACAAGACGCTGCGACGGAAGGCGGGGACAGGGTGAACCACGAGGTCGGAGTTAGGCTGGCTGAGGCAGGCGCGGCAACGGCGACGTATCCGCAATTGTCCCGACAAACTGACCTTTCCCGGCTGTCACTGGTTGCGCGGGCTTCATCCCGGGCTCCTCTTCCCAGCGAAGGCACGAGAACTGTGCGGCTGGCCCATTCCTATCGTTCGTGCCGCGAAGTGCGCCATGTCATCGTCGCTGATCTGCTGCGACGCGGGGTCGTGACGCAGACCGTCGAAGAGGCCGAGTCGGTCGTGGCCGAGCTGTTCGTCAACGCGGTGCAGCACGCCTCCCCGCTGCCGGACGGCTGCATCCGGGTG
>CAMCQD010000168.1 GCA_945876925.1 uncultured Dermatophilus sp. | reverse complement strand
ATCCCTTTCCCGGGCACCTTGGCGCGTTTACCTAGGTAAACGCGCGCGTCCCTCCGGGAAGGGGATACCTGGGATCGCTACCTTCCCCGGAACGATGACCGGGGCGGCTGACCGGTTACCGCCTCGCTTCACGTAGCGAGCCGCAAACGAAACAAGCCGGGCCGGACGGCTAGCTAGCCGTCCGGCCCGGCTGGGTCCGGCGTGGTCGCTCGCTTACAGGCTGGCCAGTACGCCCAGGCTCGCGGCGAGCAGGAAGATCATCGACTCCGATTCGCTGCACGTGCCCGCGGACACGGCCCGGTCGAACCGGTCCGTCACGGCGGAGGCGTCGAGCAGGTCATCGGGGCAGGCCACCACGAGGTGCCGCAGATCCGCGGACGCATCCTGCTCGCGCAGGATGAACGAGGCGTCTACCCGGAAGGCCGCCTTGGCGAAGCCCAGGTCGGCCAGCTCGGGCCGGTCCGCGGCGAGCCGCTGCAGCAGGGCCCGCACCGGCAGCTTGCCGTTGGCGATGTCCACGAAGGTCGCCGGGTCGCGGCGCAGCGCCCACCGGGCCACCGGGGTGGCCAGGTACGGCGGCCGGATCTCGACGCCCTCCTCCATCCAGGCGTGGTCGCCCTGCACGGTGAGCAGGTACGAGCCGAGCAGGTCGCGCAGGTCCGCCTGGCGGCGGTGTTCCAGGCCGAAGTCCTCCGGCAGGGCAGCGGCCCGGTCGAAGGCCTCCCGCAGGCGGGGCCGGAACAGCTCGGCCACCGGCTTCATGATGTCCGCCCGCCGGTTACCCGCCGTGGCGGACAGGCCGATGACGGCTCGCCAGTACGTGCGCGCCCAGCGCGGGCCGCGGTCGGCGCCGAACTCGGGGTCACCGAACTGCTCCCACGGCAGGCGGCGCGGATCGCCGAAGCGCCCGGCCCGCCCGGCCAGGATGCGGTACGAGTCGTACCCGCTGAACAGCTCGTCTGCGCCCTCACCCGAGAGCACCCCGCGGATGCCCTCGGAGCGGGCCCGGTGCGCCAGGCTCATCATCCCCACCGGCCCGAGCCGGACCAGCGGCACCCGGCGGGTGCGGACGTACTCCGCCAGCAGCGCCACCGCCGCGCGCGGACGTAGCCGGTGATGGATGAGCTCGTAGCCGAGCGCGTCGGCGACCTGGACCTGCCGGTCGTGCACCATCGTGTCGCCGTCCAGGTACAGCGCCAGGCCGGTGCGGGCGCCTTCCTCGCGGGCCAGGGCCCCGATGATCGTCGAGTCGATCCCGCCCGAGAGCAGGCAGACGATCTGGGAGGTGGACCGCATCCGGGCCCGAACCGATTCGCGCATGAGACCGGCGAGCTCGTCCAGGTCGGCGCCGGTCAGCGCGGAATCGTCCAGTGGAGTGCCCGCGGGCGTCACCGCGTCCGCGGCTGCCCCCGTGACGGCAGCGGCCCGGGCGTCGGCCCAGGCGCGCGTCACCGGCGGCTCGCCGTGCCGCAGTTCCACCACCATGCCCGGGGCTACCTGGCCGACCCCGGTGTACGTGGTGAGGCCGTGCGTCGGCGCCCAGTCGTGCAGGATCGAGGCGACCCCGGCGATGTCCAGCGTGAATTCGCCCCCGGCCAGCGCGGTGAGCGCCTCCAGGCTTGAGGCGAGCACCGAGGTCGTGCCGCGCTGGGTGAGGTACAGCGGGCAGATCCCGAACCGGTCCCGTACGGCCAGCACCGGTGAATCGGCGAACGGGCGCACCACGGCGGCGAACTGGCCATCGATCCGGCGGGCGAACTCCGGCCCCTCCAGGCGGAACCCGTACAGCAGGGTCTCGATCTCCGAAGCGCCCGGCCGGCCGATCGCGGCCTGCAGCTGCGGCAGGTTGAACAGCTCGCCGTTGAACACTGCCAGGCCACCGTCCTGGGTGACCAGCGGCTGGGCGGACGCACCCTCCTCCCAGTGGGTGAGGCGCGTGGTGACGACGTTCAGCCCGGGCTCGCGGTGGTGCGAGGTGGAATCCGGGCCGCGTCGCGCGAGGGCGGCGTCGACCTCGGGGCTCGGGGCGCCCGGGACGTCACCGGCGATACGCGCACCGATCGCCAAGGCGAAACCGCACATGGCTCAGAGCCGTTCGTACAGCGCGCGCATGACCTCCAGGTTGCGGAAGTCGGCGGCCTGCGCCTCTTCGAGGGCTTCCTCGGCGACGCCGGCGTCGGCGAATGTCTCCAGGATGACTACGATTGACAGCGAGTCCAGCAGCGAGTCGTCGGCGAGGTTGGACGACGCCTTCACCTTCGCCTCGTCGTGCGCGTAGAACACGTTGTCCATGAGGTCGGCCTCGACCTCGCTCCAGGGCTTCTTCATCTTGTCCTCTTCTGTGGTGTGTGCGAAGTGTTGTTCCGGCACCGCCTGCTGCCACCCCCCGGCGAGCCGCGGGGGAGCAGGGCGCTCCCCGGGGCCTGGGCTCAGGAGCCCATGACCTTGCTGCGGGTGCTCAGGTAGCGCAGCGAGGTACGCAGGCCCGCCGCGGCCTGGCGCAGGGACGCCACCGTCCAGCCCGGCAGGCCGGCCCGCAGCGCCTCCAGCGCGGCGTCGTCCGCGAGCTGCTCGTCGGGCATGGTCACCAGCTCGGTGAGCACCTCGGCGGGCAGGGCGTAGTAGTAGTCCTCCTGGGACTGGTTGAGCGCGTACGTGTCCGTGGTGGGCGTGCGCGCGATGATCGAGGCGGGGACGCCCAGCTCGCGGGCCAGCTCGTACACCTGCGGCTTGGTGCAGTCGCCGATGGCGCAGATGTCGGCGGCGTCGTCACCGTACTTGACCACGAAGCCGGTGCGCAGCTCGTCGCCGTTGCTGGCGCCGACCACGGCGTAGCCGAGCCGCTCGGCCTCGGCGTAGGCGAACAGCATGCGGGTGCGCTGCTTGCGGTTCTGGTAGGCGATGATGGCGCGCAGGTCCTCGGCGGACATGCGCAGCGTCTTCTCGGCCTCGCCGTGACGCGGGCCCACGACCACCTGGTACACCAGCGCGCCGATCCGGCGGGCCATGGTGGGGGAGGCGTTGACCGCGTAGGCGTGCACGGCCGGGTCGTACTCCGGCGCGTACTTGCGGATGATGTTCGCCACATCGTCGGGCCCGAACTGGGCGTCGATGGTGTCGGCGATGCTGCGCTCGATCAGCTCGACGCCGGCCGACTCGGCGGCCTCGACGACGTACGCCTTGGTCTCCGGGCCGGTGGAGCGGTCGGGCAGGTACAGCGCCTTGACCCGGTCCGGGCCGAGGGCCCTGGCGGCCAGGTGGAGCACGGTCGAGGAGTCCACCCCGCCGGAGAGCTGGACCAGCGCGCCCTTCTTGCTCATGGCGGCGAGCTCGGCCACGATCCACTCGCAGCGGGCAGCCAGATTCGTTGTCATTTGCCACTCTCCTTGACGCTTAGTTCGCGTACGTAGTTGATGTCGAACAGGCCGGCGAGCCTGCCGAATTCGTTGTGCAACGCGCGCCGGATCGGCCCGGTGCGCGCGGGAGTGCCGGGCCCGGGCACGATCTCGATCACGGGGATGTCATCCCCGGCGACCGCGCTCGGGCGACTCCCGATACGGACGATGAGGGGGTCGGCCGCCTCCGTGACGATCTCCGACAGGCGCCGCAGATCGACTTTGGTCCCGGCCACGTTGAGCACGTGATCGGCCCGGCCCGCGTGCCGCAGGGTGCCCTCGGGCGAGAGCGTGGCGAGGTCGCTGGTGATGATCTCGCCCGTGCCGGGCCCGGGCTTCACCTCGGCGTACGGCGCGCGCAACTCGAAGGCCATCGCGTACTCGCTGGCCGCGACGATGCGCCCGGGAGCGGCGCCGTCCGGGCCGGTCGCATCCCCGTCCCCGGCGGGCTGCACCCGCAGCCGCACGCCCGGCAGGGGGGAGCCGATGTCGCCTTCGACGAAGGCAGCCGGGTCCCCGTCCCACATGGACAGCCGCGGGCCCATCTCGGCCTGGCCGTACATGTTGCTCAGCCGCAGCCGCGGGAACGCCTCGGCCAGGCGTCGCACGGACGCCCCCGAGATGCGCCCCCCGGCGATGAACAGGCGGGTCACCCGCTGCGGGTCGATCGCGGCCGACAGCAGCAGCGGAGTGTGCTGCGGCAGGGCGTAGATGGCGATGTCCCCCGCGGATGCCGCGGCGACCTCGGTTAGCCCGGGCAGGGTCCATCCGGCGTCCGTGAAGGTCACCGGGACGCCGGCCTCAAGGTGCGAGTCCACGATCGACAGCCCGTAGGCGAACCGGGGCGGGGGCAGCGCCACGTAGGTCACGGCGGCATCCAGCTGCAGGGAGCGCGCGATTGCCCGGGCGTGCGCCCGGGCGGTGCTCTTGCGGTAGATGACGCACGAAGGCGAGCCGGTGGACCCGGAGGTGTGGAACGCTAGCAGCGGTTCACCACCTCCCTCGTTAGTGTCTATATAGCTTTCCCCGGTCCGGGCCGGTACGACGGCCCGGCGGGCCGGCCCGGCCAGGTCAGTGACGACGAGCGAACCGCCCGCGAGCGCGGCCACCTGGTCCACCGTCCGCTCGATTCCCTCGTAGGCCTCAATCGGCCGCACGAGAATGGAATCGGGCGACGTGTAGCTCTCGGCGTACTGTGCGAGCGCTTGCGCGGCGGCATGGCTGACGTGCGTAGCCACCGCTGTCGTCACCGCCTCGCGGTGCGAAGCTGGCATTCTTTTGAACCCCCCGTGTGTATGACAGGCCCCTCACCCTGCAACTTGATCGTAGCGTCGCCGGGAGCCAATAGCCGCACGTGGGCAGTTCTTTGCCCAGGCGGATGTAGCTAAGCCCCGCTGCGGGAGCCTGCGGGCACTGTCACCGCAGCCGCCTATCGTGGACTGGCACGTACGCCGATCCCGCTGGAGCGCCCCTCATGTCCCTGGTCACTATCGCCGATATCCTCGCCACCGATCCGGGAGCTGCCGCGGCACTCGGATCGTTCGCGGCCCGTGAGCGATTCGCTGACGTGACGATAGCCCCGGGGGCTCGCCCGGCGCTGCTTTCCCAGATGACGCCGGCCGGGGGGCCGCTCGTCGTGGTCACTGCCACTACCCGGGTCGCGCAGGACCTCACCGAGGCGCTCGCCAGCTATTTGCCCAATGCTGCTATTGCACAGTTTCCGAGCTGGGAGACGCTGCCGCATGAACGCCTCAGCCCGCGTAGTGA
>CAMCQD010000167.1 GCA_945876925.1 uncultured Dermatophilus sp. | reverse complement strand
CTCCGCCTGGCCGCCCCGGACAGGCCCCGGCGCAGCCCGGCCTCGCGCAGCCGGGCAGCCGCCTGCCGCAGCCGGGCCAGATCGGCCGCCACCAGGGCCCGTGCATGCGCGCCCCGGGTGCTCCGGCCAGGCCCGGGTTCAGCGCTGCCACGGGGAAACTGCGGACCCATGCCTCAACCATGACACGCCCGCCGGGCCGGGCCGGGCAGTAACCGCGCGCCCGGCCGGCGACGCCATCTGCGCCCCGGAGCCCGCCTGCACCGGCACCCGGTTCGCCCTGGCGGGCGCGGCGGGTGACAATCTCGGTCATGGCCGCACCAACATCTGCCGGCGCGCCCGGCCCAGCCGTAAGCGCGACCGGGCCCGGCGCCGCACCCGCCCCCGGGGGTGACCTCGCCGCCGGGGACGCCGCCCGCGCCCGCGCGCTACGGCGGATGCGGATCGTGGCCACCTCGCTGCTCGTGCTCGCCGCGATCGTGTACGCGCTCACGCACGACCGCGGCGGCGGCTGGGGCTACGTCAACGCCGCCGCCGAAGCGGCCATGGTCGGCGCGCTGGCCGACTGGTTCGCCGTCACCGCGATCTTCCGGCACCCCCTGGGCCTGCCGATCCCGCACACCGCGCTCATCCCGCGCAAGAAGGACATGGTGGCTGGCAGCCTGGAGGACTTCTTCCTCGGGCACTTCCTCACCCCGGAGGCGATAACCGAGCGGGTCGGGCACATGCGCATCGCCGAACGCGGCGCCGCCTGGCTGCGCACCCCGGGCAACAGCGAGCGCCTCGTCGCCCGGGCGGCTCCGGTCGCGGCCCGGGCCCTGGGCGGGGTGTCACCGCAGGAAGTGCACCAGATCGTTACCGGCGCGCTCATCCCCAAACTCGAATCCGAGCAGTTCTCCCCGATGGCAGGCACCCTGCTGGGCGAGCTCGTGCGGGACCGGCTGCACGTGCAGCTGGTTGACCTGCTGGTGGACGAGGTGCTGCGCTGGCTGCTCGACAACCCCGGGGAATTCGCCATGCTGCTCGCCGACCGGGCGCCGACCTGGTCCCCGCTGTGGCTCAACGGGATCGTCACCGACCGGATGCACACCGAGGCGATCCGGTGGGCACGCGAGGTGCGGGCCGACCCCGGTCACCGGGTCCGCCGCGCCCTGGACGACCTGCTCGCCGATCTCGCCCGGGACCTGCAGGAGGACCCGGCCACGATGGCCCGGGCCGAAGCGCTCAAGGCGCGCCTGCTCACTCACCCGACCACGGCCGAGACCGTCGTGCGGCTATGGGAGGCGCTGGTGCGCATCGCGCAACGATCGCTGACCGACCCGGACGGGCCCGTGCAGGCCCGGCTGGTACGCGAACTGCGCTCGCTGGCCGAGCGGCTGGAGACCGACGCGGCACTGCGCGACACGCTCACCGAGCGGCTGGGCACCGCCGCCGGCGCGCTCACCGTCACCTTCGGACGCGACATCGCCACCGTGATCTCGCAGGTCATCCGCTCCTGGGACGGCAGGGAAGCCGCCGAGCGGATCGAACTGCACGTGGGCAAGGATCTGCAATACATCCGGATCAACGGCACCATCGTGGGCGGCCTGGCCGGTCTGGTCATCCACGCCGTGAGCGTGCTCCTGGGGTGACCACATGCGCCCCGCGTCGCTGCCGGTGAGTAGGGTCACGCTGGCGCCTGGTCCTCATCGCGCACGAGCGGCCGGGTTATCTTGGCTACGCGCCGCCCCGGAAAGCGGACCCGCCCCGGCGCGCGTCTTCCGCCTCGTATGCCAAGGTATCCAGGGACCCGCCCTGGGCCAGCACCTGGAGGAGAATCCATGAACGGTTTCGTGCGGACCGCGTCGATCACGCTGGTGACCGCGCTCGGCCTGGCTGCCTGCACCGCCGGGGACACCGTCACCGATCCATCCCGGACAGCTACCGCCAGCGGCGACCCGGCGACCCTGAGCGTCGGCTTCACGGCCGAGCCGGCCACCTTGGACTTCACGACCAGCGACGGCGCCGCCATCCCGCAGGCGCTGCTCACCAACGTCTACGAGGGCCTGGTCAAACTCGACCCGGAAGGACGGATCTCCCCCGGGCTGGCCACCGACTGGCAGATCTCCCCGGACCGCAAGACGTACACCTTCACCCTGCGGCCGGACGCCAGGTTCAGCAGCGGCGAGCCGTTCACCGCCGCAGACGCGGTGTACTCCATCCAGCGCGTGAAGAGCTCGTGGACCACCTCGGTCAAATCCGCCATGGACAAGGTCTCCTCCGTGCGGGCGACCTCGCCGACGCAGCTGACGGTGAAGCTGTCCGAGCCGAGCAACGACTGGCTGTACCGGATGACCACCCGGGTAGGGGCGATGTTCTCCCGGACGGGCACGGGCAAGCTGGCCACGGCCACCAACGGCACCGGCCCGTACATGCTCGGCACCTGGAACCGGGGCGATTCCCTGGTGCTCAAGCGGAACCCGTACTACACCGGAACCGCGCCGTACTTCAGCACGGTGACCTTCAAGTACTTCAAGGACGGCACCGCGCTCAACAACGCGCTGCTCACCGGGAGCATCGACATCATCTCCAATGTGCAGGCCCCCGAATCGCTGGCCCAGTTCCAGGGGCGGCGCGATCTGAAGATCATCGAGGGCACCACCACCGCTGAGGTGCTGCTCGCGATGAACAACAAGAAGGGCCCCTTCGCCAGCGAGAAAGTGCGCCAGGCCGCCCGCTCGGCGATCGACAAGCGCACCCTGCTGGACACGTGCTGGGCCGGTAAGGGCACGCTCATCGGCAGCATGGTCCCCCCGACCGACCCGTGGTACCAGGACCTCACCGGCATCTGGCCCTACGACCAGGCCCGGGCCCGGGCGCTGCTGGCCCAGGCGGGCACCCCGAACCCGGCGATCCGGCTGCGCCTGCCCAACCTCGCCTACGCGACCTCGTGCGGGCAGGTCGTCAAGGCCAACCTGGAGGCCGTCGGCTTCAAGGTGACCCTCGACCAGCTGGAGTTCCCCGCCGCCTGGCTCACCCAGGTATTCACCGACCGGGAGTACGACGCCACCATCGTGGCCCACGTCGAACCGCGCGACATGGGACGCGTCTTCAGCCCGGCGTACTACATCGGGTACAACAACCCGCAATTCCAGCAGCTCATCGCGGCAGCCGACACCGGCACCGCAGCCGAGGAGATCACCAGCCGGCGCGCGGCCGCGCGGCTGCTCTCGGAGACCGCCGCCTCGGACTTCCTGTTCCTCATGCCCAGCATCATGGTCGCCGGGTCCGGCATCGAGGGGCTGGCGACCAACGCCATCTCGGAATCATTCGACGTCACCGGATTGTCGCGCTCGTGACGCGCCCGGCCTGCACGCCCGCGGACATCCCGGCGGCCCGGGCGTGAGCATGCTCTCCGCCATCCTGCGCCGGGCGGGCGTGCTCGTCATGAGCGTGCTCGCGGCCTCGGTGGCAGTATTCGGCTTCATGCAGGTGCTGCCGGGCGACCCGGCCCGGATAGCCCTGGGCGTCAGCGCCTCCGAGGAAGCCGTCGCCCGGCTGCGCGCCGACTTCGGCCTCGACCGGCCGCTGATCGTGCAATACGCCGAATGGCTGCGCGGCCTGGTCACCTTCGACCTCGGGCGCAGCTACCTGTCCGGGGCCGAGATCACCCCGGAAGTGGCCGACCGGCTCATGGTGTCGCTGTGGCTCATCGCCGCGGGCACGCTCATCGCGCTCGTGCTGGCCGTGCCGATGGGCACCCTGGCCGCCGTGCGGCACCGTCACGCCGACGGCGCGCTCATCTCCGCGATGTCCCAGATCGGGATCGCGATCCCGGCGTTCCTCGCCGGGATCCTGCTGGTCACCGTGTTCTCGGTACGGCTCGGCTGGCTGCCCTCAGGCGGCTGGGTGCCCCCGGCGCGCGACCCGGCCGCCTTCCTGCGCCACCTCGCCCTGCCGGCCATCTCCCTGGGCGTCGTGCAGGCCGCCGTGCTCACCCGGTACGTGCGCTCCGCCGTGCTGGAGGTATGGCGCGAGGACTACCTGCGCACCGCCCGGGCCAAGGGCCTGGACCGGGGCCAGCTGGTCCTCAGGCACGCCCTGCGCAACGCCTCCATCCCGGTGGTCACCGTGCTGGGCCTGCAGCTGTCCACGCTGCTCATCGGCTCGGTCGTGGTCGAGCGGGTGTTCGTCGTGCCCGGGCTGGGCTCGAAGCTGCTGGACGCAGTCGGCAACCGCGACCTGCTCATCGTGCAGGACATCGTCATGGTGCTCGTGGTGCTCGTGCTGCTCATCAACCTCGTCGTGGACCTGCTATACGGCATCATCGACCCGCGGATCCGGGTGCCGTCATGACCGCCCCCATGCTGCCGCCCTCCCCGGGGGTGAGCCACCGCCCGGCCGGGCGGGTCACCCTCACGTTCATCACCGGCGCCACCCTGGTCACGCTGCTGCTCGTGACCGCCGCGGTGTCCTTCTTCTGGACGCCGTACGACCCGGAGGCGCTGCACCCGGCCGACCGCCTCGCCGACCCGGGCACCCAGTACTGGATGGGCACCGACAAGTTCGGCCGCGACACCTTCAGCCGGATCATGGCCGGGGCCCGCACCACCATCACCGTCGGGGTGGTCGCCGTCGGCGTCGCCGCCGCGATCGGCGTCCCGGCCGGGATCTACGCCGCCATGGCCCCGCCCGCCGCCGGCCGCTTCATCATCCGGGTCGCCGACACCGCCCTGGCCTTCCCCGCCCTGCTGCTGGCCATCATGCTCGCGGCGATCTACGGTGGCAGCACCCTGACCGCCATGCTCGCGATCGGCATCGCCGCCATCCCCGTCTTCACGCGGGTGGTGCGCAGCTCCGCCCTCCAGGTACTCGCCGGGGAGTACGTGCTGGCCGCCCGGGTGGCCGGGCGCGGGGCGTGGTCCACCGCCTGGACGCACGTGTGGCCGGGGGTGCGCGGCATCGTCATCGTGCAGGCATCGGTCGCCTTCGCGCTCGCCGTGCTGGCCGAGGCCGCACTCAGTTTCCTCGGGCTGGGCACGCCGCCGCCGGTGCCCTCCTGGGGCCGGATGCTGCAGGAGTCGCAAGAGATGCTGTTCGTCGACGCCTGGCTGGCGTTCTTCCCGGGCGCGGCCATCGCCGTGTGCGTCCTGGGCTTCAATCTGCTCGGCGACGGCCTGCGCGATCTGCTCGATCCGCGGCT
>CAMCQD010000166.1 GCA_945876925.1 uncultured Dermatophilus sp. | reverse complement strand
GGCGCGGCTTCCTCGGGCCCGACAACGAGACCCTGGAGGCCGCCAACCGGTTCGCGGCCGTGGCCCCTGATGGCCGGGTGGTGCTGCGGTTCCGCGATCTGCAGTGGACCATCATGGGCGAGTTCAATCCCAGTAGCGGTGAATTCGTCGCCCCCGGAGCCGGTGCCCGGCGTGCGGGCCTGCTGAGGGGACAATTGTGAGGAGCATGAGCATGCACCCGCTGCCCGAGCCCGGGCCGTATCCGCGCAGACCGCTGCGACCCGGCCGTCCCGGGGCATGGCCGGGCGCGCCTGCCGGGGCAGCCCCGGGACGGGCCGGGCTGGCGTGCCCGGCCGGGGAGCGGCTCGGGTGAGCGGCGAACTGGCTGCGGGCTGGGGGGCACCGCCCGGGGACGATTTCGGCCGGTTCGAATGGCGGGCGCAGGAGATCGCCTCCCCCGACGGCGTCAGCCGCGAGCTGCGCGGCCGCCGGATCGCCGTGCTGGGCTGCGGGGAGGCCGAGGCGGCGGAGCTGGCCAAGCGGCTGGGCTCGAACGGGGCGGTCGTGGTCCGGGTGCCGCCCGCCGTGGACCGCGAGGTACCCGCAGGGGTGCACCCGGCCGTCGATCAGGACATCCGCCCGCAGGCAGACGAGGCCGGGCTGCGCGACCTGCTCATCGAATCCGGCCGGGTGGTGGACGGGATCGTGGACCTGGGCGCGGGGCGGTTGCAGGACGCCGAGGTCATCGGTAACTGGCTGAACCAGTTCGGCCAGACGCTCGACGCGCTGCGGATCGTCTCCGAGGGGTGGGCGCGCGAGACCAGCGTGCATCGCTGCTTCTACGCCCCGGTGCTGCGCACCGGCGGGTTCCTGGGCACGGCGGGCCACGTCGAGAACCCGCACGGCGGGCTGTGGGCGGGCCTGGCCAAGGGCCTGGCCCGGGAGATCCCCAATGTCAGCATCCGGATCGTCGACTTTCCCGCGGACTGCCCCGGAGCCGAGGTGGCCGAGGGCGTGGTCACCGAGCTGTACCACTGGGGGCTGTTCGAGATCGGCCGGGTCGGCGGGCACCGGTATACCCCGGTGGCGCGCCGCGCCCCCGCCCCGGAGCCCTCGCTGCGGATCGGCGGGCGGGGCGTCGGCTTCGAGCTGGCCCTCGACCTGGCCTGCACCCTCGGGTGCCGCGTGGTCGTCACCGGCCGCGGTCCGGTCCCCGACGGCCAGGACGAGATCCTGTCGATGCCCGACGAGGCATTCAGCCAGTACCGCACCGAGCGGGTTCGCCAGGCTGCGCAGGCCGGCAGCATCCGTGATGCCAGGAGACGGCTGGATGCCATCGGCCGGGAACGGGAGCTGGTCTCCAACCTGGCCCGGGCCCGGGCGGCCGGGGCGCGGGTGGAGTACCGCCAGTGCGACGTCACCGACCCGGAGGCGGTGAACGCGCTCGTCGCCGAGTTGTCCGGCAGCCTGTCCGTGGTGGTGCACAATGCGGGCTTTGACGCTCCGGCCCGGCTGGCGGCTAAGACCAGGGAAGAGGCCGAGGCCGTCATCCGGGTCAAGGTGCACGGGATGCTCAACCTGCTCGCCGCGGTGGACGATCACGCCGACCCGGACGTGTTCAGCGTGGCCGGGTCGCTGTCCGGGCGGATGGGGGGCATGCTCGGGCAGCTCGACTTCGGCGCCGCCTGCGAGGGCGCCAGCTACTTCTCGCGGTGGGCCAGCGCGATCTCCCCAGCGGGGATGTCGGCGCACACCCTGGCCTGGCCGTCCTGGGAGCGGATGGGCACGGCAGGCAGTTACACCGCCGCCATGCCGCTGGAGCGCGGTATCGAGCTGTGGCGCGATGAGATCCTGGGGTGCAGCGAGGGCGAGATCGCCTTCCACGCCGACGCCGGCACGATCACCACGCCCAATCTGGTGCGCGGGTATTCCGAGCAGTGCGAGCTGCCCGGCATGTCGCGGATCGCCTCGGTGGCGGCCCGGTGCGGCGACGTGACCGCCTTCTGCCAGGAGCGCGAATTCGCCGCCGCGGCGGCCTGGGTGGTGGCCGGCCCGGCCCGGTACGGGCCGGTGGGCGTGGAGTCGATGACGGTTGACATCCCGGCGATGGCGCTGGCGGCTGCCGGGCCGTGCCAGGTCGTGGCCCGCCGGGCCGGACGGCGCAGTTCGGGCGCGGCGCAGGTGCTCGCCGTGGCGGTCACCGTCAGCGCCCGGGGGCAGTCGGTGGCTGGTGCCGAGATCCACTTCGCGATGACGTATCCGCGGATCGACGTCGACCCCAGCTCCCGGGAGTCCGGACGGCACCGCGCGCGGACGGGCAACCGCGGGCGGGGAGCCGTGCCGGCCTGGCGCGGGTTCGCCCTCGACCTGGCCGACCGTAGCGGCGGGAAGGCCGGGCCGGACCGGCTGCGCGACCAGTTCCCGGTCGGGGCCACGCCGGTCCCGGTGTTCGGCTACTCCACCATCGAGAGCCTGGTGGCGCTGAGCTACCCGGGAGGGCCGGTGCGCCGGTTCTCCCTCGACGGCCTCCGGATCGCTGCCGCCGGCAACCCGGATGCGGCGTCTATCGTGTCCGTGCGCCGCCTGGAGACGCTGCCGCCTCATCCGGGCGAGGAACCCGCGCTGCTGTTCTCCTGGAGCGTCGCCGCCGAAGACGGCTTCACGTGGATGACGGTGGCCGCGGCCGGTTTCGAGCCCGGGGAAGCCCCCGGGGCCGCCCGGTAGCCACGCCAGGTCGGCGCGCGCCGTGCCCGTTACCGTGTGAGGGTGCTCGCGAAGACGAACCAGGCCGGCCGGATCGTGGTCGTGTGGGCGCAGGTGACCCCGGTGGCGGCGGGCGACGCCCTGGCAGATCTGGATGAGGTCGAGCGCGCCCGCGTGGCGCGGCTGCGCCGGGCGGGCGACCGGGACCGGTATGTGAGCGCCCACCGGCTGCTCCGCCGCGAGGCGGGCGCCTGGCTCGGAGTGCCGGCGGACCAGGTGCGGTTCGACCGCACCTGCGCGCGCTGCGGCCGCCAGCACGGCCGCCCGGTGGTGCTCCCGCCGGGACCGGGCATGGCGGGCGGGTGCCCGGCCCCGGCGGTGCCGTCGGTGTCGCTTACGCACAGCGGCGGCCTGGCCGGGGTGGCGCTGCGGTCCG
Source organism: uncultured Dermatophilus sp. (assembly GCA_945876925.1). Lineage (GTDB taxonomy): Bacteria > Actinomycetota > Actinomycetes > Actinomycetales > Dermatophilaceae > Dermatophilus. The sequence continues at coordinate 2,083 of CAMCQD010000166.1, read as the reverse complement.
GTCCGGGCCTGGTCGGCCTGGACGCTGAGGAGCCGTGGCCGCCGGATGGCCGCGCCGGGCTGGCGGACATGGTATTGGCCCCCGGCGATGACGCGAGCGTGCCGGTGCGCCGCGTGTGGGTCGCTAAGGAGGCCGTGCTCAAGGCCGCCGGGGTCGGCCTGCGCGAGCCGATGACCGGGTTCGCCCTGCGCCCCGGGCCCGGCCAGGAAGCCACCTCCCGGGCCCGGGTCCGCGCACGGGAGTGGTGGGTGCGGCCGGTCCCGGCGCCGCCGGGGTACGCCGCCGCCGTGGCGGGGGACGGGGAAGCCCCGGCGCAGATCCAGGTCAGGGGAGCCTAGGGGCCCTGCGGGGCCTGACCGGCGCGCCCGGGGAGGCCGCCGGGAATTATCGCGCAACAGATTCTGTATCGACACGGTATCGATCGCGGCGCGGGGGACACACGGTCCGGTATCAATGTGATGACAGGTTCGCATCCGGTCGCGTCTCACTTTGGGGGCAGAGGCGTCGATAGGAGAATCGAACGGAATCATCACTCGATCGCCTGCTCGCCGGCAGCGGCGCGCAATGGGGAGGGTTGCGGCCGGCGGCGTGGTGATGGACACCCCAAGGAAGGGCCTCGCATGAACCTTGCCGCGGCGCGCCCGCGCCACTACGTCGTGTCGCTGCACCACACCTGCAGTGACGCGCCGTCGACCACTCACGACCTCACCGCGACCAGCCTGACCGAGCTGCTGCGCGTCATCCGGTCCGGGACGCACCCCGAGCTCACGTGCCCCGCCTGCGGTTCCGCGCGGGTGACCGTCTCCTCGATCAACGTGGTCGTCGAGGCCGATCAGCTTCAGGGCCGGCTGGGTCATTTCGCGGGTCAGCTCGTCTCGGCGTGAGCCCGGCGGGCAGCCAGCGCCTATGCCACGGGGGCGATCAGCCGGCCTAGATGCCGGGATGATCGCCCCCGCTGCCGTGCCGCCCCCGGCGCTAGCCGGTGCGCTGGCTGCTCAGGCCGGCGCACCGCTGGGCAGCCGCGACCTGGTTCTTGAGCATCGAGAGCGCCGAGGCGTCGGGGGCCTGGGGGACTCCGGTGCCGGAGATGTGCTTCGGCGACCAGGTCCAGCTGGTGACCAGCGGCGCAGCCGTGCGGCGCGCGCTGCCCCGCGCCGCGCCGCGGGCCCGGGCGGCACGCGCGTCGACCTTGACGGTCAGCACCCCGGAGGAACGCGAGGCCGGGCTGGTGTTGTACCAGATGAAGTTGCCCAGCCCGTAGCCTGCGAAGGACCGGCCGTGCCAGCCATTGCCCTGGACCCGGTGCGCGTGCGTGCCCACGATGATGTCGGCTCCGTCGGCTTCGAGCTGCCTGAGGGTCTCCACCTGCTTCTCGTCGGGGCACGCGCTGCCCTCGGTTCCCCAGTGCAGGAACACGACGACGAGGTCGTGGCTGGCGGCTGCCGCCCGGGTAGCGGCGCGCAGCCGGGCCGGGTCGAGGTTGGTGGCGATGCCAGGGCGCTTATCACCGGCGGACCAGTTGATCGCGGTCTCCTCGTACACCTGCGAGGAGGCCAGGACGGCGGTGCTGACTCCCTTGATGCTGACGGTCAGCGGGGTGAACGCCTCGGTGGCGTCCGCGCCGATGCCCACGATCGGCACCGCGCTGGCGCGCTTGACCTCCAGGGTCTGCTCGAGTCCGGCCCGGCCGTAGTCGACGGCGTGGTTGTTCGCGGCCGAGACCGCGTCCACCCCGGCCAGGGCGAGCTTGCCCACGGCCGCAGGCGGGACCCGGAAGGTGTACGCCTTGTGCTCGGGGGAGCCGCGGTCGGTGATCGCGGCTTCCATGTTGACCATGCTGAAGTCGGCCTCGGCCAGCTCGGGCAGCCGGGTCCGCCAGGTCTCATTGGAGTCCTGCAGCAGGGCGGCGACGTGATTCTGGAAGTGCGCGTCCCCGGCGAAGGCGAGGGTGATCGACCCGGGCAGCTCGTCAGCGGATTCCTGCCCGGCGCCGCCGCCCGCATTGGCCACCGCCTGGCTCGTCACCGGGCCGGGGCCGGTCCCGGCGCAGGCGGTCAGCGCGACCACAGCGGCCAGCAGGGGG
>CAMCQD010000165.1 GCA_945876925.1 uncultured Dermatophilus sp. | reverse complement strand
CAGGGTCAGGGCATGACAGTTCACTCCGCCGCAGGGCGGGGAGGGCGGGTGGGGCCTGGTTGCCATGGTGAACGGCTGGGCCGGTGCTCAGGACTAGCGGGCAGCCGGGGCGTCGAGTACCTCGAAGATCGGGTACTGGCTGGCAATCGCCGCGAACTGCCCGATTGGCGCTCCGGGCGGTACGGGGATGTGCGGGCGCGCTCCCGGTACTTGCTCGACGTAGCGGGCCAGCACGGGCGCGCTGATCGAGGGGTCGAGCTCAACTAGCCGTACCGGGCGACGCCCGCCGTGGAGCAGAGTGGCATACCCGCCGGCGGCCCGGACGTTCTTCACCCAGGCGCACTCCCCGAGCATGGAACCGAGGAACCAGTGCCCGTCGAGATCGGCCATGCCGAGCGGGAAACGGCGCGGCTTGCCGGTGCTGCGTCCGGGCACTTCGAGGGTGACCCAGCGGCGGCCCGCCCAGCCGCGGGCGAAAACCCAGGCCCACAAACGCGCATACCTCTTCGCGGTCCGGTTCCCCCGGCCGGTGGCGTACATCCGCCGCAGCCGGGCGGCATTCCGGCTACCCGGGTCAGCGTACAGACGCCCGGTCAGGCACTGGCGCAGGCTCATCCCCCGAATCTACCCGGCCGCGCCCGGCCCGGGCGGAGGCAACGATCCAGCACCTCCGCTAGCCAGGCGCGATGCTCTTGCGCGCGGTTCGCCCCGATGAGGTGAACGTCAAACCCGGCGTGAAGTTCGCGACGACGGGCTCAGTGATCGTGGCCAGCGACGGCAGGGTCACCGGCTCAGCCGGCCCAGGCCCGGCCGGTGATGCGCTGGTAGATCTCGGCATACCGGGCACGAGTCTCGGCGACCACGGACTCGGGGATCTCCGGACCGGGGGCGGTGCGATCCCACCCGGTCAGGGTCGCGCTCCAATCCCGCACGAACTGCTTATCGAACGAGTGCTGCCCGCGGCCCGGCTGCCATTCCGCCAGGCTCCAGAACCGGGACGAATCCGGCGTCAGCACCTCGTCGGCGAGCACCAGCTCACCGGAGGCGTCGCACCCGAATTCCAGCTTGGTGTCGGCCACGATGACCCCCCGCTCATGCGCGATGGCCGCGCCCCGGGAATAGATCGCCAGCGTGAGCTCCTCCAGGCGCCGGGCAGTCTCATCCCCGACGAGCTGCCGCACCCGCGCCATCGGCACGTATTCGTCATGCTCCCCGAGCGCTGCCTTCGTCGAAGGCGTGAACACCGGCTCCGGCAGCCGCGACCCCTCCAGCAGCCCCCCGGGAAGCTCCACGCCGCTAATCGAGCCGCTCTCCCGGTACGAACTCAGGCCCAGCCCCGCCAGGTACCCGCGGGCGATGCACTCCACCGGCAGCATCGACAACCGCCGGCACCGGATCGCCCGCCCCGCGAACTCGCCAGGCACGTCCTCGCTGATGACGTGATTAGGCACCAGGTCACTCAGCTGCCCGAACCACCACAGCGACAACTGCGTGAGGATCGCGCCCTTATCAGGGATCGGCGTCGGGAGGATGACGTCGTACACGCTCACCCGGTCGGAAGCGACGAGGATCAGATCATCCCCGTCCTCGTACACGTCACGGACCTTGCCCTGATGAAGAAGCTTCACGGCGCCGTTCTAGCACAGCACGCGCGGGCCAGGGCGAGGGCAGCCAGTGAGAGCTGGCGCACGAGCCGGGACCGCCGCAGCCGCCACCATCAGACAGCCCCGCGGCCCTCAAGGCGGCTTCAGCGGCGGGGTCACCGCGGCCCTCGCGACGCCACCACTCCCCCGAGCCGGCCCGGCCACCGCTACCCCCGGGAGTAGCGGCGCACAACGAGGAATGCTTTCACGAACTCACCTATCCGCCCGGCAGGCGCAGAATTCATCCACCGACCCGAACGGGCGCACAAAACAGTCACGCAATAAACACTGGCACGCCATGGAAGAAATGTCACCGGCACGCCAGGATAAGTGCCGGCATTGACGTAGGCGCGCCCCTCGCGGGCCAGGCCAGCGCCGGTCCCAGGCGGCATCCCGCCCCCCTGCCCACCCCGCCCACCAGGGCAAATGCTCCTGGCAGAGCCCGCCTGCCCCGGGCCGGGGCGTCCCGCACCCCGGCCCGGGACCCCCGACGGACGAGGCGCGTAATTCCCCTCAGCACCCGCCGATATAGGCCGATAGATACAACTGGCGAGCCCGGCTATCGCCTGCCCGACCTGGACAACTGACCTTTGAAACATTGTCAATCAGCGGCCGATTCAGTTGCAGAGAGACCGCGGTTGAAGCTACGGTCGATTTGGCGACGACAGCCTCTGGTCCCTGTCCCGCCGAGGGGATCACAGAACAGATGCCCGCCGCACTGGGGCGGCGGGCAGAAGGTGGAGGTAAGAGATGTCGCGTCCGATGTCGGCGACCGAGAGGGCCTATAACGTAACGCGCGGCAAGATCCTCGACGGCGTTCTCGCCGGCGGGGACGTAATCACCGAAGGCGCCGTGTCAACTGAGCTCGGCATCAGCCGCACTCCCGTTCGCGAGGCATTCCTGCGGCTCCAGGCAGAAGGCTTGCTCCAGCTCTATCCCAAGCGCGGCGCCGTGGTCGTGCCGATCACCGCCGACGAGGCCCTGTCCGTCGGCGAAGCCCGCGAGATCATCGAGTCCTTCGCGGTCACCAAGCTGCTCACCGAGAACGTCTACGCCCCTAAGGAACTACTCGACACCCTGTGGGAGCACCTCAACGAGCAGCAGCGCGCCATCCGGGCGAACGACTCCTCGGCTTTCATCGACGCCGATACGGGATTCCACCTGGCGGTCGTCGAAGCCAGTGCCAACGGCTTCCTCGTCGACCTGTACCGCAGCCTGCGCGACCACCAGCGGCGCCTGAGCGTGCACGCCCGCTCGCAGACCCAGTCGAACATGACCGCCTCGCACGGTGAGCATGTCAAGCTCGCCGGGTACCTCGCCGAGGGGGAACTCGACGGCTACCTGTCATTCCTGCGCAAGCACCTGCGGGAAGGCCGCAAGCGCATGGGAATCGACTCCTAGCCCGGTTCAGCTCGCCTGCTGTTCCCGCTCAGCGGGCGGGCGGTATCCGCTATCCCCGGGGACGCGGTAGCGGTCCTCGAGCATCCCGGGGGTGAGCTGGTCGATCTGCGTGGCCTCCACGGTCTCCTCCGGCTGCGGCCGGAAGGACTTGGCCACCCCGTACACGAGATTGACCAGGGCCCACGAGACGACGAGCGCCGCCAGATAACGCAGGATCATCGCATCGAATGCCATATTGCCGTCGACATAGTGCAGGATCGACGGGATGGACAGTACCGTCGCTACTAGGACGCTGATGCCGAACGGAGGCAGATCGGGCGTCTCCTCGATGACGATCGTCGTCACGCCCTCGCGTGCGTCTTTCTTTCCCTTGCGCCCCTTCTTGCCCTTCTTCTTTTCTTCTGAGTCAGGCTGCTGTGATTTCCGAGACATTCACCACTCCTGAGGTCACCAAGGTGAGCTGCCCGCCGAGTTCGGCATAGGACAGCACGGGGACACGCGGGGCGGCCTGTTCCAGCAGCCGCCGGATGGGCAGCCGGATCGGCTGCGCGCACACGAACACGGGCGAGTCGCCGCCCGATTCAGCCTGGGCTACGGTGGCGGCGACCTGGCTGGCCAGCCGCTCGGCCATCATCGGGTCGATCATGAGCACGGCGCCGCCGTCAGTCATCCGCAGGTTCTCCAGCAGCCGCTGCTCCAGCAGCGGATCGAAGGTCACCACCGGCAGCCGCCCGTCGACCGCGTGGCTGGCCGCGATCGCCGGGCCGAGGGCGGCCCGGGCCGCCTCGGTGAGCCCGTCGGGATCGGTGCTGACCTTCGCGCGCATCGACATGGCCTCGAAGATGCGCACGAGATCGCGGATGCACACCCGCTCGGCCAGCAGGGATTGCAGCGTGCGCTGCACCTCCCCCAGCGACAGCGGCGCCGGGGTCAGCTCCTCGATGACCACCGGGTTCGACTGGCGCACCATGTCGACGAGCATCTTGACGTCCTCGCGTCCGAGCAGGTCGGCCGCGTGCACCCGGACCACCTCGGCCATGTGCGTGGTCACCACCGAGCTGCGATCGACCACGGTGGCGTTCGCCAGCGCCACGTGCTCGCGCAGCTCAGCCGGCACCCACTTGGCCGCCAGCCCGAACACCGGCTCGGTGGTCGCCGTGCCGGGGAGCTGGTCGAGGTCGTCGCCGATAGCCAGCACCATCCCGGGCGGGGCCTGGCCGCGGGCCACCTCGACCCCGTGCACCCGGATGGCGTAGTTACGCGGCGGCAGGTCGAGGTTGTCGCGGGTGCGCACCAGCGGCACGACGATGCCGATCTCCCCGGCTAGCTTGCGGCGCAGCGCCCGCACCCGGTCCAGCAGGTCACCCCCGGAGGCGGCATCGACCAGGTCGATGAGGTCGTAGGCGAGTTCGAGCTCAAGCGGCTCGACGCGCATGTCCTGCGCGATAGCCATCGGGGAGTCCTTCTGCGGCCCGGCCGGCGCGGCATCCGCGGGTGCCTCCTCGGGCTGGTCGTCGCGGGGCCGCTCCACCTGGGTCGCCAGGTACAGCAGCGCCCCGCCGACCACGAAGAACGGCAGCGTCGGCATCGCCGGCACCAGCCCCATCGCGATCACCGCGCCCCCGGCGATCTGGATCGTGAGCCGCTGCGACCCGAACTGGCTGAGCACATCGGTGCCCATGTCGTTATCGGTGGTGGCGCGGGTGACGATGATGCCAGTGGCCACGGAGATGAGCAGCGCGGGAATCTGGGAGACCAGGCCGTCACCGATCGACATGAGCGAGTAGCGCTGCAGCGCCTCCTGGAGTTCCAGGCCGTTCTGCAGGACGCCGATGGAGAACCCGCCGATGAGATTGACGAGCGTGATGATGACCGAGGCGATCGCGTCACCCTTGACGAACTTGCTGGCACCGTCCATGGAACCGTAGAAGTCCGCCTCGGCGGCGATTTCCTTGCGCCGCTGCCGGGCCTGGTTCTCGTCGATGAGGCCTGAGTTCAGATCCGCGTCGATCGCCATCTGCTTACCGGGCATCGCGTCCAGGGTGAACCGGGCAGATACCTCGGCGACCCGGCCGGCACCATTGGTGATGACCACGAACTGGATGATCATCAAGATGATGAAGATGACGAGACCGACGACTAGCGAGCCACCGACGACGAATGAGCCGA
>CAMCQD010000164.1 GCA_945876925.1 uncultured Dermatophilus sp. | reverse complement strand
GGTCGTGGTGAGCCCGCCGGTGTACCCGCAGGTCCTCGACTGGCCGGGTATGACCGGCCGCCGGCTGGTGACCGTGCCCCTCATCTCCGCCGAACCCGGCGTGCCCGCGGATCCCGCTACGGGCTCCCGCCGGGGCCAGCCGGGCGCGGACTGGCGGCTCGACCTGCCCGGGCTCGAAGCGGCCTTCGCCGCGGGCGCTGCGGCATACGTGCTGTGCCATCCGCACAATCCCGTCGGGCGGGTGCACGAGCGCGCCGAGCTCGCTGAGCTGGCGGCCCTGGCTGCCCGGTACGGCGTGCTCGTCATCTCCGACGAGGTGCACGCGCCGCTGACGTTCGGCACCGGCCCGGGCGGATTCGTGCCGTTTCTCGACTCGTGCCCGCAGGCGGTGCACACGGGCGTCGCCGTGCATTCCCCGAGCAAGGCCTGGAACATCGCCGGGCTCAAGTGCGCCTTCCTCGTGGCACCCGCTCCCGGCGGCGGCCTGCGCCCGCAGGCGCACCCCCTGTCCATCGAGCTGCCCTGGGAGGCGGGCATCTTCGGGGCAATCGCGGCCGAGGCCGCCTACTTGCATTCGGTGGACTGGCTGGACGGGCTCATCGCTGACCTGCAGGAGGCCCACCGGCAGCTGACCGCTGAGCTGGCCGTGCACCTGCCCCGGGCGCGTGTCACGCGGGCCGGGTTCGGATACCTGGCCTGGGTCGATCTGCGGGCCCTGGGCTGGCCGGAGGAGCCGGCGAGGCTGGCGCTGCGGCTCGGGCGGGTGGCCCTGGGGGATGGCCTCTCATTCGGTGAGCCGGGTGCCGGGCACGTGCGCATCAACATCGGCACCGGGCTGCCGGTGATCCGCGAGGCGGTCAGGCGCCTGGCCCGGGCCGACGCGGCCGTGCGTGCCTGAGCCGCGCCCGGGGGAAACCGGAACGTTCGCGGCAGAGCCAGCGTTATGCGATCCGATGCTGCGAGCCCGGCGCCGGAGCACGCCCCTGATTGACCGTCCACTGTTCTCGCGGAGGGCAATCCGGATAGGTAGCGTTACCGGGACACAGCGGTCGCCCGCGATCGTAACCCGACCAAGGAGAACCAGGATGGACTTCAGCCAGATCGTCAGCCGCGCGCGCAGCGCAGCCACCCAGGGTGCCAGCAAGGCAAGGCAGTTCGCCTCCGAGCACTCAGACTCCATCAACGGCGGGCTGGGCAAGGCCGAGGCGTTCGTCAACGAGAAGACCGGCGGCAAGTACAGCGAGCACATTTCCAAGGGCAAGCAGGGCATTACCAGCGCGCTCGGGGTCCCGTCCGAGACCAAGGAGGCTTTCGAGGCCGGACGTACCGCTCCGGAGACGGCATCCGGCCCGGTCACGGTGGACCCGGTGCGCACCGAGCCCGTCGACCGCCCCGGGGACATTGGCAAGCCGGAGGACATCGGCAAGCCCGGGAAGATCTGACGCCCGCGCTGAGCGACGAACCCGGCTCCGGGTGTGCGGACGTGAGCCGGATGCCGGGCCGCAGGGGCCGGGCGGTATCGTGCGCCCCCGGGATGACGCGGATGGGGACTGCCTTCACGGCGGTCCCCATCCGCGTTACCTGGCACCTGAGCTGCCGCAGCACCGGCAGCGGCGCTAAGCGGGGTCGGCGATCTCTGCCAGCACGGTGCCGCTGGTGACCGTCTGGCCCGCGACCGCGGTGAGGTTGGTGACCACCCCGGCCTTGTGGGCGTTCAGCGGCTGCTCCATCTTCATCGCCTCGAGCACGACGACGAGGTCGCCTTCGGCGACGAGGTCACCTTCGGCGACGGCGACCTTGACGACCGTGCCCTGCATCGGCGCGGTGAGTGAGCCACCGGAGGTCCTCGGCCCGCCAGAGCGCGCGCTGGCCCGCCGCGAACTGCGCCGCTTGCTCCCTCCGGCTACCGCACCCGCACCGGAGGGACCAGTGCCCGAGCCAGGCGGCAGCCCCGCTGGCAGGGACACCTCAAAGCGCTTGCCATCGACTTCGACCACCATGCTGTGCCGCTCGGGCGGGGCGTGCTCCCCGGGGGCGACGGCCCCGTCGAACGCCGGGATGGTGTTGTCGAATTCGGTCTCGATCCAGCGGGTGTGCACCGTGAACGGCGTGCCGGGGCTGGCCGGGGCGAAAGCCGGGTCCTCCACGATGGCCCGGTGGAATGGCAGCGCGGTCGCCATCCCGCCGATGCTGAACTCGGCCAGTGCCCGCCGGGACCGGTCCAGCGCCTGCTGGCGGTCGCTGCCGGTGACGATGAGCTTGGCCAGCATCGAGTCGAATTGCCCGCCGATGACGTCGCCCTGCTCGATCCCGGTGTCCAGTCGCACGCCGGGGCCGCTCGGGGGCGAGAACCGGGTGACTACGCCGGGAGCCGGCAGGAAGCTGCGGCCCGGGTCCTCGCCGTTGATCCGGAACTCGAACGAGTGCCCTCTCAGCGGCGGGTCCCCGTAGCCGAGCTCCTCCCCGCAGGCGATCCGGAACTGCTCGCGCACGAGGTCGATGCCGGTGACTTCCTCGGTGACCGGGTGCTCTACCTGCAGGCGGGTGTTCACTTCGAGGAAGCTGATGGTGCCGTCGGCGGCGACCAGGTACTCGCAGGTGCCCGCGCCCACGTACCCGGCTTCGCGCAGGATCGCCTTGCTGGCGCGCACGAGCTCGGCGTTCTGCGCATCGGTGAGGAAGGGAGCCGGGGCCTCTTCGACGAGCTTCTGGTGGCGCCGCTGCAGCGAGCAGTCGCGGGTGGAGACGACCACGACATTGCCGTGGGTGTCGGCCAGGCACTGGGTCTCGACGTGCCGAGGCCGGTCGAGGTAGCGCTCCGCGAAGCACTCGCCGCGCCCGAAGGCGCCCACGGCCTCGCGTACCGCAGAGTCGAACAGCTCGGGAATCTCCTCGATAGTGCGGGCCACCTTCAGGCCGCGCCCGCCGCCGCCGTAGGCCGCCTTGATCGCCACGGGCAGTCCGTGCTGGCGGGCGAACTCGATGATCTCGGCGGCGTCGGCGACCGGTTCGCTGGTGCCGGGTACCAGCGGGGCGTGCGCGCGGGTCGCGATGTGGCGCGCCTTGACCTTGTCGCCGAGTGCGTCGATCGCGGCCGGTGGCGGGCCGATCCAGATGAGCCCGGCATCGATCACCGCCTGGGCGAAGCCGGCGTTCTCCGAGAGGAACCCGTATCCGGGGTGGATCGCGTCCGCTCCGGAGCGCGCGGCGATGTCCAGCAGCTTCTCCTGGACCAGGTAGCTCTCGGCCGCGGTCGCCCCGCCCAGCGCGTAGGCTTCGCCGGCCATCTTGACGTGCAGGGCATCGCGGTCGGGGTCGGCGTAGACGGCTACGGAGGCCAGACCGGAGTCCCGGCAGGCGCGCGCGACCCGCACCGCGATCTCGCCACGATTGGCGATGAGGACTTTAGAGATAGACGCCACATTTCGGACTCTACTGCCCGGCACGGCTGGCTTGGGCGGGTTCGGCTAGGTGAGCTGTGCACCGGGCTGCCCGGGCATGCAGGCGGTTACCCGGGCGGTGAGCCCTCCGCGACCTGGCTGCGGCGGCGAACCTGCGGAACCGGCCGGGCGGGTACCGGCCCGGCCGGAGGCGTGCGTCCCGGTGGTCAGCGGTGCGATCCTGCGGCCAGCACGCGCCCGGAGGTAACGGGCAGGGGCGGTGACCAGGTGGCAGCCGGGGGTGCCGGACCGGGGACGCGGGTGCTGGCGGGCAGACCGGATCGGCTGTGGCATAGGGACGTTCGGAGTTCTCCCGGGGGAAAACCCGGATAGGTTCAGGTAATAGTCAAGCCGGGAGGGGCCTGCGGGGTTCCGATCACCGGGGCTGCGCTGCGGCCTCGACCGGTAAGCGGCTGGTCAGCGGGCCAGCCGGACGTGGAGACGGTGTTGCGGCGGCCGGATCGGCCCGGGGCGACGGGCTCTTCCGGCCCAGATGATTCCGCTGGCGGGCCCGCGTGGGTCGATTTGGCCTGCCCGCCTCCGTATGCCTATAGTCGTCTCGCCGCGAACGCGAGGCGATGGTGCAGGTCAGCCAGTGCCACTGGTGATCAAGCAGCTTCGCTCAACCGTAGCGGCCCGTGAGCTTCTCGGCAGCAACCGTGCGCCACTGCTCAGCCGGTTCAGATCCCTCTCGGGCCCTTCAGCTTGAAGGTGAGCGAGGTTCTGAAGTAGGTTGACAGCAACGTTGCGGAAGCGTAATGTTGAGGAGTTGCCCTTCTTCAAGATTCAGGCTTGCGTCTGAACCTTGAGGCTGTGCGTCCGATTCTTGAGAACTCAACAGCGTGCCATGATGATCGATGCCAATTGTTTGTTTGGTTGTTGTCAATTCTGCTTCCTGGCTGTTGTGGCTGGGGGGCTGGTTGTTTCGGCCAGGGTTTTTGGCTCTGCCTGCTGTGTGTGGTGGGCGGGGTTGTTGTTTGGTTTTTTTGGAGAGTTTGATCCTGGCTCAGGACGAACGCTGGCGGCGTGCTTAACACATGCAAGTCGAACGATGATGTGATCTTTCGGGGTCGCGGATTAGTGGCGAACGGGTGAGTAACACGTGAGTAATCTGCCCTTCACTTCGGGATAAGCCCTGGAAACGGGGTCTAATACTGGATATGACTCGTCTCCGCATGGGGGCGGGTGGAAAGTTTTTTCGGTGGGGGATGTGCTCGCGGCCTATCAGCTTGTTGGTGAGGTAATGGCTTACCAAGGCGACGACGGGTAGCCGGCCTGAGAGGGTGATCGGCCACACTGGGACTGAGACACGGCCCAGACTCCTGCGGGAGGCAGCAGTGGGGAATATTGCACAATGGGCGGAAGCCTGATGCAGCGACGCCGCGTGAGGGATGGAGGCCTTCGGGTTGTGAACCTCTTTCGGCAGGGAAGAAGCTTTGGTGACGGTACCTGCAGAAGAAGCACCGGCTAACTACGTGCCAGCAGCCGCGGTAATACGTAGGGTGCGAGCGTTGTCCGGAATTATTGGGCGTAAAGAGCTTGTAGGCGGTTTGTCGCGTCTGCTGTGAAATTCCGGGGCTTAACCCTGGACGTGCAGTGGGTACGGGCAGGCTGGAGTGTGGTAGGGGAGACTGGAATTCCTGGTGTAGCGGTGAAATGCGCAGATATCAGGAGGAACACCGATGGCGAAGGCAGGTCTCTGGGCCATTACTGACGCTGAGAAGCGAAAGCATGGGTAGCGAACAGGATTAGATACCCTGGTAGTCCATGCCGTAAAC
>CAMCQD010000163.1 GCA_945876925.1 uncultured Dermatophilus sp. | reverse complement strand
TGCGTGCGCATCTCGAAGTGCTCGCGGCTGTCCTTGTCCTTATGGGGTGACCGGATGACGCAGAACACGTTCTTCTCGGTCGGGAGCGGCACGGGGCCGACCACGGTCGCACCCGCCCGCGTCACCGTGTCGACAATCTTGCGCGCCGAAGAGTCGATGACCTCATGGTCGTACGACTTCAGTCGGATGCGGATCTTCTGTCCCGCCATCGCCTCGTCTGACTCTCTCTCGTCGTTCCGCTTCACTGAATCCGGATCGGTCCGGCCGGCTTCGCTCCGACCCCCGCGTTCGGGCGTGTCGCCCTTTGCGGGGCACGCTAGCCACACAACAAAAGCCTCCTCGCGGAGGCCGGTGAATGACCAGCGTGGTTGTCGCGAATCCGAACTCAACGCACCCCCGTGCGAAGTTCCAGATCCGTGAAGCGAAATCACGGTGCTAGTAACCTCTTTCGAGGGACTGCGGAAAGCCGGCAGCTGAGCCGATCCCGCGCGTCAAGCAACCCCGATAGTCTGCCAGATGCGATGAGCGAAAGCCAAATCGGCTCGCCGTCACGCCAGATCAGCCCACGTCGATGACATCTCCGGGGTTGCAGCCGGCAAGGACAGTGCGCCAGTAACCCACATCCGGGCGGGCCGGCTCGAGGTACCACGCCTCCTTGCCCGGCGCGAAGTACGCGTGGCAGACGAACTGATCGCGCATTCCGGGAGTATCCGCGGCGGGGACCGCCCGCACCACGCGCCGCCAGGCGTCGGCGACCACATCGCGGTTGAGCTCAGCACGCAGGGCCGTCGCGGGAGTCACCTTCAATGCCCGCTCCCCGCCGCGGCCGACCCACTCGACATCGTCGATCAGCCGGGCCGGGGCCATCCCCGAGGGGATCGAGACCGCCTCTGATGACCTCGCCGAAGACGGCGAGGCCGCAGGCTCGCCCGCGGCCATGGCACCGACCCATCCGCTCAGTGACCGGCCCGCAGCGCACCCCCCGATCATGAGAACGAGCACCGCGACCGCACCCGCGACGGGTCTTCTCACTCCTTGACGCATTACTTCACGGTGACACATGACCGTGGCTATACATTGCGCAGATGGGCACACATGCGCAACCGGGAACGAACTTGGGCTGCGCACCCCGGAACCTGAGCGAAGGGGCGCGCAGGAGGGAAGGCAGGAAAAAGGGGCCCGGGCAGGTAGCCCGGGCCCCGTTTGAAGGTGAATCGTCAGCCGCGAACGGCTAAGCAGTTAACCGCGCACGCTCACTTGATGATCTTGCCGACGTGGCCGGCACCGACGGTGCGGCCGCCCTCGCGGATAGCGAACTTCAGGCCCTCCTCCATGGCGATGGGCTGGATGAGCTCCACCTTCATGTCGGTGTTGTCGCCGGGCATGACCATCTCGACGCCCTCCGGCAGGTGAACGACGCCGGTGACGTCGGTGGTCCGGAAGTAGAACTGCGGACGGTAGTTGTCGTAGAACGGCGTGTGCCGGCCGCCCTCGTCCTTGGACAGGATGTAGACCTGCGCCTCGAACTCGGTGTGCGGGGTGATCGAACCCGGCTTGCAGACAACCTGGCCGCGCTCGACGTCCTCGCGCTTGGTGCCGCGCAGCAGCAGGCCGACGTTCTCGCCCGCCCGGCCCTCGTCGAGGAGCTTGCGGAACATCTCGACGCCGGTGACGGTGGTCTTGGCGGTCTTCTCGCGGATGCCCACGATCTCGACCTCCTCGTTCACCTTGAGGATGCCGCGCTCGATACGGCCGGTGACGACGGTGCCGCGGCCGGTGATCGTGAAGACGTCCTCGATCGGCATGAGGAACGGCTTGTCGATGGCGCGCTCCGGAGCCGGGATGTACTCGTCGACGGCGTCCATGAGCTCGATGATCGACTCGCCCCACTTGGCGTCGCCCTCAAGGGCCTTGAGCGCGGAGACCTTCACGACCGGCAGGTCGTCGCCCGGGAACTCGTAGTCGGACAGGAGCTCGCGGACCTCCATCTCGACCAGCTCGAGGATCTCCTCATCGTCGACCATGTCGACCTTGTTGAGGGCCACGACGATGTAGGGAACGCCGACCTGGCGGGCCAGGAGGACGTGCTCCTTCGTCTGCGGCATCGGGCCGTCGGTGGCCGCGACCACGAGGATCGCGCCGTCCATCTGCGCCGCGCCGGTGATCATGTTCTTCACGTAGTCGGCGTGACCGGGGCAGTCGACGTGAGCGTAGTGACGGCTCTCCGTCTGGTACTCGATGTGCGCGATCGAGATCGTGATACCGCGCTGCTTCTCCTCCGGCGCCTTGTCGATGCTGTCGAAGGGGGATTCTTCGTTCAGGTCCGGGTACTTGTCGTGCAGAACCTTGGAGATGGCCGCCGTCAGGGTCGTCTTGCCGTGGTCGATGTGACCGATGGTGCCGATGTTGACGTGCGGCTTGGTCCGCTCGAACTTCGCCTTCGCCACTTGGGTCCTCCTGTGGACTTGATGGTTGAACGCCGGAGCACCGTGTCGGGTGGCGACGTTGTGGGTTTACTTACTGCGGTTGCAGCGTGAAGAGCCGGCGGGTGAGTGTACCCGCCTCACTCGCCTCGCATCTTCTTGATGATCTCGTCTGCGACATTCTTGGGAACCTCGGCATACGAGTCGAACTGCATCGTGTAGTTGGCTCGGCCCTGAGTCTTCGACCGCAGGTCCCCAACGTACCCGAACATCTCGGACAGCGGCACAAGGGCGCGCACGACCTTGGCTCCGCTGATGTCGTCCATCGCCTGGATGTGACCCCGGCGCGAGTTGATGTCGCCGATGACGTCCCCCATGTAGTCCTCGGGAGTGCGCACCTCGACGGACATCATCGGCTCCAGCAGGGCCGGGTCCGCCTTGCGCAGGGCTTCCCGGGTGGCCATCGAGCCGGCGATCTTGAAGGCCATCTCCGAGGAGTCGACGTCGTGGTACGCGCCGTCGAGCAGCGTCGCCTTGACGCCCACGAGCGGGTAGCCCGCGAGCACGCCGTGCTGGAGAGCCTCCTGGATGCCCTGATCGACGCTGGGGATGTACTCGCGCGGGATCCGGCCACCGGTGACCTTGTTCTCGAACTCGTACATCTCGCCCTCGGAGGTGCCCAGGGGCTCGAACGTGATCTGCACCTTGCCGTACTGGCCGGAGCCACCGGTCTGCTTCTTGTGCGTGTAGTCGTACTTCTCCACCGGGCGGCGGATCGTCTCGCGGTAGGCCACCTGCGGCTTGCCGATGTTGGCCTCGACCTTGAACTCCCGGCGCATCCGGTCGACCAGGATGTCCAGGTGCAGCTCGCCCATTCCCTTGATGACGGTCTGACCGGACTCGGAGTCCAGCTCGACCTGGAAGGTCGGGTCCTCCTGGGCCAGCTTCTGGATGGCCGTCGAGAGCTTCTCCTGATCGCCCTTGGACTTGGGCTCGATGGCCACGGAGATGACCGGCTCGGGGAAGGTCATCGACTCCAGCACGATCTGGTTCTGCGGGTCGCAGAGCGTGTCCCCGGTGGTCGTCTCCTTGAGGCCGATCGCCGCGTAGATGTGCCCCGCCAGTGCCTCGCCGACCGGGTTCTCCTTGTTGGCGTGCATCTGGAAGAGCTTACCGACGCGCTCCTTCTTGCCCTTGGTGGAGTTGACCACCTGGCTGCCGGCCGAGATCCGCCCCGAGTACACCCGGATGAAGGTCAGCGTCCCGTGGAAGGGGTGCGCCGCGACCTTGAAGGCCAGCGCCGAGAAGGGCTCGGAGGCGTCCGGCTTGCGGGACAGCTCGGCCTCCTCGTCCCCGGGCTTGTGGCCGATCATCGCCGGGACGTCCAGCGGCGAGGGCAGGAAGTCCACGATCGCGTCGAGCATCGGCTGCACGCCGCGGTTCTTGAACGCCGAGCCGCACAGCACCGGGTACAGCTGCGAGGTGATGGTCAGCTTGCGGATGCCGGCCTTGAGCTCGGCGAGGGTCAGCTCCTCGCCGCCGAGGTACTTCTCCATGAGGTCGTCGTCGCTCTCGGCGATCCGCTCGACGAGGGCCTCGCGGTATTCCGCGGCCTGGCCGGCCAGCTCCTCAGGGATATCCTGGACCTCGTACTTGGCCCCGAGGCTGACGTCGCCCTTGGCGTCGCCCGGCCAGACCAGGGCGCGCATCTGGAGCAGGTCGACCACGCCGACGAAGCCGGATTCGGCCCCGATCGGCAGCTGCAGCACGAGCGGCTCGGCACCCAGGCGGTCCTTGATGGTCTGCACCGTGAAGAAGAAGTCGGCGCCCATCTTGTCCATCTTGTTGATGAAGCACACCCGCGGGACGTCGTACTTATCGGCCTGGCGCCAGACGGTCTCCGACTGCGGCTCGACGCCTTCCTTGCCGTCGAACACCGCGACGGCGCCGTCGAGCACCCGCAGCGAGCGCTCCACCTCGACGGTGAAATCGACGTGACCGGGAGTGTCGATGATGTTGATCTGGTTGCCGTTCCAGAACGAGGTGACGGCCGCGGAGGTGATGGTGATCCCCCGCTCCTTCTCCTGCTCCATCCAGTCGGTCGTCGACGCCCCGTCGTGGGTCTCGCCCATCTTGTGGTTGACGCCCGTGTAGAACAGGATGCGCTCGGTCGTCGTCGTCTTACCGGCGTCGATGTGCGCCATGATGCCGATGTTGCGGACCTTCTTCAGGTCGGTCAGGACATCGAGTGCCACGTAATCTCTCGTCTCGCTCGTGATGTAGGGAATATGGCTCGGATCGGCGTCCCTGCTCGATCCCGGGCAATGCCGCCTGGCCCGGGGCCGGGCGAGCCGGTTCCGGGCCAGGCGATGGCTGGATGTTTACCAGCGGTAGTGCGCGAACGCACGGTTGGACTCAGCCATCTTGTGCGTGTCTTCGCGGCGCTTAACCGACGCGCCCAGGCCGTTGCTGGCGTCGAGGATCTCGTTCATCAGGCGCTCGGTCATGGTCTTCTCGCGACGCTGGCGCGAGTACCCGACCAGCCAGCGCAGGCCCAGGGTGGTCGAGCGCGATGCGCGCACCTCCACCGGCACCTGGTAGGTCGCGCCGCCGACGCGGCGGCTGCGGACCTCAAGGGTCGGCTTGACGTTGTCCAGCGCGCGCTTGAGCGTCGCGACCGGGTCGGTGCCGGTCTTCTCGCGGCAGCCCTCCAGTGCGCCGTAGACGATGCGCTCGGCGACGGATTTCTTGCCGTCCAGGAGGATCTTGTTGACCAGCTGCGTCACCAGCGGGGACCCGTACACCGGGTCG
>CAMCQD010000162.1 GCA_945876925.1 uncultured Dermatophilus sp. | reverse complement strand
AGGCCGACGCAGCTGGTCGGCAGCTCGTCACCGACCAGGCTGCGCGCGAACTCGCGCACGGCGCGGACATCCTCCAGCCAGGAACCGACGGCGTCGTCGTCCGGGCCGAGGTCCTGGGAGTCGCCGTCTCCGGACAGCGAGAAGGTGACGGCCGCGAACCCGGCGCGGGCAGCCCGGACCGCTAGCGAGCGCATCGTGCGATAGGAGACGACGACTTCCCTGCCCAGCGAGGGCACCACGACGAGCGCGCCGATGGCTGATCCGGACGCGGGCAGGTCAACGCGTACCGGCAGGGCACGTCCCTGGGAGCGGACCCAGGTGAACGAGCGGCGCGAGCGCCAGTCGTCAGCGTCATTCACGCGTGCGGCCGGGTCAGCGCCGAAGGCCGAACCGGCCCCAGGTATGTATACGTGAGAACCGGTATGAGTTAGCTCGGCCGGGGCGTCTTTAACTGGAGGGGTTACCTGCTGCTCAGCAGATTCAGCTTGGTCTAGTTCTGGTGCGGAAATCCTCGTGCTCACGGCTTGTTCTCCCCCTCTTGCGATCACGCGGGGCCCCCCTGCTCCGGCGTGGATCGTGCATGCCTGCTGGACGCCCGACCGGGCCAATCGTCTCACAAGTCGTGTCTTGCCGCAGCGACGCAGCGGAAAGTCTTGCCGAACATCGGCCGGGTGGCGAGAGGGGGATCCCGGGCGGGTAACAATGTGATCTGCGACGAGGCTGACCGCCTGCGATACTGCCCTCACGATGTTAAATGTGGCGGATGCCCCACACGTTGGCAGCGGGATAAGGCTAGCCTTACTCGCACGTGTTTACGGGCGGGAAGAGGTATCCGCCGGCCCGGATGAGAAGCTGCCGCCGGGAAGCTGAAGTGCGGCGTTGGCCCTGGTGATAGCCTGTGATCCCGGGGTACGCCCGGGGGTATCCTCCTCGGGGGGGCTGGCCGGTGCCGGGCCCGCTCAGTCCCCGGCTGTGGCGTCAGCCGGGCACCGGGTGCGCGCAGGCGCGCCGGTGGCGGCTGCCTGGCCAGGCGCTGCTCGTCCCGCCGTGCCGTCGCCGGCCCGCGCGCCGGCCGGGTTAGCTCGCGAGCCGGAAGTGCCGGTCGAGCCCGGGAGTGGCCAGGGCGATGCTGACCAGGTCTTCTACCAGGCCGGGATCTACTCCGAGGTGCTCGCGCACGAAGGTCCCGTCGTCACCGTCCCCTGGCGGCACGGGTACCGGGTCGCCCCCGGAATCGCGCACGGCGACGTCCCAGCGGACCTCGTCGATGTCGGCGCAGCCCCGGGTGACCGGCCGCATGCTGAGCCACCGGTCGTGCTCGCCGGCGATTTCCACCGCCCAGTCGCCATCCCGGCGGCGCCCGACCCGCGTGCGGAACGGCCGGGAGGCTAGCTGGCGGTAGGCGAAGGCCGCCAGGCAGTGCTGCGCCCTGGCGGGTGCGTCGAGCAGCAGGCCCTCGATGAGCACTGGCACGCCGAGCTGAGCGGGAGCATTGTCAACCGCGCTGGCGGCCTGGCTCAGTTCGTCGCGACGGACGGTCCGGGTCGTCAAGGCAATCCCTCCAAAGGCGCGATCAGCTCGCGCGATCGAGCGGCCGGTGCCGGCTCGGGGCCGGCCGGTACGAAGAATTCATCGCGGCCGGGGCGGGAGAGGTTACAGTCCGCGGCCAGTTTTCGATCATTACGGAAAAGATGCCCTCGCAGGCCTGGTGTTTCACGGGGGATTTCTGTGCGTCAGCCGTGAGGTGTGCCCGGTGATAGATCGGTCGTTTGTGATGGACGGATGCCTGAGTTTGAGATGCTTAATTTATCAATAGAATGGGATCAAGGGCGCTGAATACGGGGTGAAGGGCGGGGCGTTGCTATGCGAAAGGCTGCACTGGCCGGGTTGCTGCTAGTGGTGGCCGCCCCGGCGGCCTGCTCGGCTGCGGGGACGGGCGGCGCGGCCTCCGATCTGGCCGTGCCAGGTGCTGCTGCCGTGACGGGCGCGGCGGGGTCCGTGGCTTTCGCGCCCAGCGCCGATGCCGTCGATATCAGCACCTGCAAGGTGAGTCCGTCCGGGCATGCCCAGGTCGAGGGGACGATCACTAATTCCGGTTCCCGGCGGGCGAGCTTCATCGCCTCGGTGGACATCTCCCAGGGCGGGGTCCGGGTTGACGGGGTCGGGCTGGTCGCGGTGGCAGTCGAACCGGGCGAAGCCGTCAGATCGGCCGAGCAGGGCATCCGCTCCGGCCTGAAGGGAAAGCTCACGTGCACGGTCGTTGACGTCTCAGCGGTGCCCTCCGGTTCCGGCTGAGGCACCCGGATACCGGGGGCGGGGTGCGGGGGTCAGCTGGCGGGCCGGGCGCAGGCGAGCAGCTCGTGCACCAGGCTGGGCTGCAACCCGAGGGGTTCCACCGCCAGCGGGGCGGCGCTCGCGTCCGGGCCGCCCGAAGCAGCCCGCGGGATCAGCTCCCACATCACCGAGTCGATGTCGGTTCCCCGCACCCGCGGCACCACGACCAGTCCCGTGCCGCCGGCCCGCGGCAGGTCGACCGCCCAGGTGCCGTCCGGCAATTCGATAACCGAGATGGCCGGCCAGGTCGCCAGCACGATGAGCTCGTCGGCGACCAGCGCGGTCAGCGCCCGCTGGCAGGTGGCCGGGTCCGACCACAGCACCCCTTCGAGCAACGTGGCCGTTGAGGACGATGCCGGGGACGCCGCCGCGGCATCGTCGATCGGGGCCCGGGCCGCGTTCATGGTGCTGCGGGGCACGGATGTAACTGACATAGTCGGCCTCCTGCGCCGTCCGCCCCGGCGCAGTGCCGGGACGGTTCCGTCCGTGGATGATGGGTTCCCCATCGGCCGCAGGGGCCAGCACTTCACCGGATCGCCCGGCCGGCTCCGGGCACGACCGCAGATCCGCCAGGTGCGTCCGGTGATTGGCCTCGGAAGAGTTTTCGCGATGGCAGGGCCGGGAGGCCCCCTCGCCCGCCGCTTGGCGGGCCGGGGCCAGGCGGGCCTGGCCACAGCCGTGGGCGGCCGGGATATCCCCCCGTCAGCGGGACGGGGGCCAGGAGCGGCGGATCACATCTCCTCGTGCGTGTTCGGGTCGCCGTCGAACAGGCGGCCGTCGGGACGGCTCAGCCCGGTGATGGCGTCCATCTGGGCCTCAGTCAGCTCGAAGGAGAAGATGCCGAGGTTCTCCTCCTGGTGTTCCCGGCTGGCCGCCTTCGGCACCGGGAGCGCCCCGATCTGGAGATGCCAGCGCAGGATCACCTGCGCCGGGGAGACGTCATGCTCCTGGGCCGCAGCGACCACGGGAGCCGAGCGCAACGCGGAACCCGCCCGGCCCAGCGGCGACCACGACATGGTCTGGACATCCAGGTGCCGGTCTACCGCGAGCAGCTGATCCTGGGCGAACGCGGGGTGCAGCTCGACCTGGTTGATGGACGGGATGACCCCCGAGTCGTCGATGATCTCGACGAGGAAGCGCTTGGTGAAGTTACTCACCCCGATGATCCGCACGAGGTCGCGGTCGCGGGCCTCGACCAGGCCGCGCCAGGCTTCGCGGTACAGGCCCACGCTGGGGTTGGGCCAGTGGATGAGCGCGTAATCGACATAATCGAGCCGCATCTTGCGCAGCGACAGTTCAATGCTGGCGATGGTCTCGTCAAACGCCTGGAAACGGCCCGGGATCTTGGTCCCGATAATAACATCTTCGCGGTCTAGTCCGCTGCGGCGGAAAGCCTCGCCGACGCATTCTTCGTTCTCGTAATTTACCGCGGAATCTATGAGGCGATATCCGACCTCGAGGGCGCTCGTGATGGCGGCAGTGCCTTCTTCTCCCCGGAGCGGATAAGTTCCGAAACCGATGACGGGCACAGTTGAGCCGTCGTTGAGTTCGTAGACCGGTATCGACATGGTTACACGGTACGGTAACGACGCCAGCTAACCTAGGCTCCGGCCGGTATTGCGCACCGGCGTGAAACGGAAGCCGGAGCAGCTGACCTGGGCCGACGGGATCGTGCAGTTTGCGCATGACAGCCGGTCCAGGTGGCGCGCCCTGGCGCGTTCCGGCAGGCGCAGGTTCACGCACGAGACCGTTCAGCCGCATCCGGCCGGCATACGCCCGGCAACCGCGCTATGCCACTATGCGGGACTTAATACCGCCGGCGGGCCGCGCTGCCGGATGGCGCGCGTTGCGCTCCGCAGCCGGGGCCCGGGCGGGCACACTGGAGGAGGCGCGGTGTTGCGCGTCAGCGACGGAGCGAAGGGGGAACTCTCATGCGGTTCGGGCTTTTCATCCCGCAAGGCTGGCGAATGGACCTGGTCGGGGTCCCGCCGGAGCAGCAGTGGGGTGTCATGGCCGGCCTGGCCCGGGCCGCCGACGGGTCGCACACGTGGGAATCGGTGTGGGTGTACGACCACTTCCACACCGTCCCGGTGCCCTCGCAGGAGGCGACGCACGAAGCCTGGACGCTCATGTCCGCATTCGCCGCCGTGACCGGCCGGGTTCGGCTGGGGCAGATGTGCACGTGCATGGGCTACCGCAACCCGGTCTACCTGGCCAAGGTGGCCGCGACCGTCGACGTCATCTCCTCAGGGCGGGTCGACGTGGGCATCGGCGCCGGCTGGTACGAGCATGAATGGCTCGCCTACGGATACGGCTTCCCGCGGGCGGGGGAGAGGCTGGCGATGCTGGCCGAGGGTGCCGCGATCCTCCGGCAGGCGTGGACCGGCGGCGAAGTCACCGTCGACGGGGAGAACTACCTGGCCGATCACGCCATCGTGCGGCCCCGTCCGCTGCAGGGAACCGCCCTGCCCGGCTCCGCGGGCAACGGCATCCCGTTGTGGATCGCCGGCGGCGGGGAACGCAAGACCCTGCGGATCGCCGCGCAATACGCCGATTACACGAATTTCGACGGCACCCCCGGGGAATTCGCCCGCAAGAGCGAGATCCTCGCAGGGCATTGCCGTGACGTGGGCCGCGATTACGATGAGATCGTCCGCTCGGCTAACTACAATGTCATCATCGGCCAGAATGAGCAGGATATTGAAGGCAAGCTCGAGCTGGTCAAATACCGCTTCCTTGACGGCGGCGCCTCGGAAGAACTCGCCGAGCGTCAGGTGGACATGCTGCGGAAAAGCCCCCTGACGGGCACCCCGGAGCAGATCGCGGAGAAGCTCAGCGAATTGAAATCCCTGGGGATGGCGTACGCGATCCTGTATTTCCCCGAGCTCGCCTACGACACGT